>CAYFTH010000040.1:0-23044 GCA_964346075.1 uncultured Fluviicola sp.
AGCAGGAGCAAGAGTTTTGAGCAAGAGCAAGAGAATAACACGAAACTCAATATACTCTTGCGGGACACTCTTGCTCAAAACTCTTGCCCAAAACTCCTGCTCCATACTCTTGCTGTACACTCTTGCTGTCCACTCCTGCCGCACCCCATTATATTTATTCGCCTAGCAACTCTGCGTCAATCGCATTTTTTAGCGCTTTTTTTGGTAATGCCCCAGCTTGCATTTTCGGCTGTGACCCTCCTTTTGGAATAAAGAGCATACTCGGGATCGACCGTATACCAAACATCGCAGACAATTCCTGTTCCGCTTCGGTATCCAATTTATATATTTTCACTTTCCCCTCATACTCTTCGGATAACTCTTCAAGTATCGGAGCCACCATCTTGCAGGGTCCACACCAGTCGGCATAAAAATCAATCAGTGCCGGAACATCGCCTTTATAATTCCAATCTTTAGACTGTGTGTAATCAAAAATATCATTTTTAAACTTTTCTGCTGTTAATTGTATTGTAGCCATATCTTTATCTTTTTTACAAAGATACGTCATACTACTACCAATACGTGTTACAGATGTTACGTAACCCCGAGTGAAAAAACCACTGATCAAGTAGTGATGAATGGAAACTGTGGACCAGAAGAAAATAGTTCGGCATCCACCGTAAGAACGGGCAATTTATTCTCATTAGTTATTAAGTGCTGAACAAATTTGGAAGACAAAATACCAAAAGTGTTCAAGTAATATGTAGCAGCGATAATATCTACTCCTTTTTCTTCACACAGCGCTAACATTTGATCCATGAAATGATCTCGATCGAGTAATTCTACTGAATAATTAATCTTTTCCTTCTCCAGATATCTCGCCGCAACAGTCAAGTTACTTTTGATCTGACGCTTAAAGTTGGAATCGGAATGATCTCCTGCCACAAGGAGTAAGTCAGCTTCCAGGTTATGCGCCAGAGATGCTGCAGCTTTTACAACCTGAATACTATCCTTGTCCAGATCGATAGTCATTGCTATTTTATCAATTGACTGATAAGTCGTTCCTTTTTGGACGGTTATAAATGGCACCTTACTGTAGGCGACGACCTCCATTGCTCTACTACCCAATAAACGATCTAAAAACGATGTTTCATGAACACCCATAACAACAAAATTCGCCTTTTCCGTCTCGGCAAAGCTTCCAATATGATCTTCAACCTCTCCGTTGATTACAGCGGTTCTTACTTTACCCCGAAAACCTTCTAATTCTTTTTTAGCTAGCGTTTCTAGTTTTTCTTTTGCTTCACTTTCCTTAAGTTGATCCAAAACATGCACCAGAATTAACTCATCATTATCCTTCTCATCTTTAGCCAATTTCCAGGCATAATGAATGGCGTCTATTGCGGATTCGGTAAAATCAATCGGAACCACTACTTTGAATATACTCATACTTCAATTTTAATCGTTGACCTAAATATACAAGTAAATTATTCACTTGCAGCACTTTTTAAATCAACGGTTCGAATAAAGTATGAATTTTAAAGTTCTAAATGAGCATTATATACATAGTTAAAATCCTCCATTCGAGAAGTTTTATTATGCATAAACAAAACAATGATAGAATCATCTTGTTAGAACTATGTAACCAATAAAACAAAAAATATGTCAAGTCCCGAACACAAAGAATTAATATGGAATCTAATCAAAGATATTAAAGTTGGTATGCTGGTTACCAAAAAGGAACATGAAGTTGATGAGTTAAGAGCACGACCGATGTATTTGGTACAAGACGCCTACGATGGAACACTATTTTTTTACACTTCTAAAAAAGCGTCGAAAGTATTTGAAATCGAACAAGACCGAGCTATCTGTATAACATTTAGTGACACCAGTGAAGATGTATTTGTTTCGTTAACGGGAACGGCTTCATTTACAGAAGATCAAGAACTCATCGATAGGTATTGGAATCCTACCATTAACGCTTGGTTCGAGGATGGCAAGGATAATCCAGACTTAGGTATGTTAAAAGTCAAAATAAACAAAGGAGAACACTGGAGCTCCAATGAGAACAAAGTAGTTCAGGTCTTTGAAACGGCAAAAGTTAATGTTGAAGATTCAACGACACCCAATACCGGGGAACATGAAAAGTTTGGAACTGAATAAATAATATTCATTGAGTTAGCACAACTAAATTCCTCGATAGAACTCACTGTCGGGGTTTTTCTTTTTAACCCCCGATGATATTTGAGGTATTTAAAGATGCCAAAAGTTCTTCGAAATAATTTTCTACTAACTTTTTAGTCTTAAACCATCAATTACTGTATTTTTGAATCTCAATAAACGATGACTATGAAAAAGACTCAGTTATTAGCATTTGCAATCTTGATCCTCGGTGTTTCATCCTGCGCACCCGTTTACAAATGTGGAGAGGAAAAACCTGCTGGAAACATATCAGGTTCGAATCGTTTGATAGCAGTGGTTGAAGAACGTGACGAACTTTGCGAAACGGTGAAAGTAAAAGAAGAGGAAAACGAATTTTTACTCGCTAAAAACCAAGAGCTTTCAATGGAGAAAGATAGCCTCATGAGTGAAAACCGCTCATTGGTTCAATCTTATAATGAACTGGAAGAGGAACACGAAGCTTTAAATGAAAAACATGAGCAATTACAGGCAGACCATGTTGATCTGGGTGAACGCTTCTCGAAAATGATGACTGATAAGCTGAATCAAGGATATTTATACGACGAGCGAATCAAAGAGAAAGAGCGAAGATTAGCGCAAAAAGAAAAAGAATTGGAACGTCGTGAACGGCGCATTGAGGAATTAGAGGCGACCATTGCGCGCCAGGATTCAATTGCTAAAAGACTTAATCGATTACTTCGTGAAGCTTTGCTTGGATTTGAGGCAGACGAACTTTCTATTAAAATCAAAGATGGTAAAGTTTATGTTTCGATGTCAGATAAACTCATGTTTGCTTCAGGAAAGGCGGAAGTTCAAAAGAAAGGAAAAGAGGCTTTGAAAGTATTAGCCAATGTCCTGAAGAAAAATGACGAATTTAAAATTTTGGTGGAGGGGCATACAGACAACGTTCCCATCAGCACATCTAAATTTAAAGACAATTGGGACTTGAGTGTGGCGCGCGCTACTTCAATGGTGCGTTTGCTCGAAGAAGAGCATGATGTGAACCCTGACCGTTTAACAGCTTCTGGTCGTGGCGAATACGAACCTAAAGCATCCAATGATACAGCTGCTGGCCGCGCCAAAAATCGTCGAACTGAAATTATTCTCTCGCCAAATTTAGATCCGGTAATGGAATACTTAAATGAGTAGGTGAAAACGTTCACGAGTGAAAAATAAAGTCAAGGCGTTGATCAGTTACGCAATATGTGTAAACGAATCCTTCAAGAAGAGGAAACCGAAAAAAGTAAAGTGGACACAATAATCACAAAGCGGTAATCTATGCTACGATTTAAATCATTTTGGGTAAGCAAACGAATCAGCATTAAAAACAAATGAGTATGAAGACTATTTTACTTTTAATTTTCCAACTTTCCTTAACTTGTTTATTGGCACAGAATGCTACTCAACTGGGATCTTCTCTCGGTTTGAATGCTTCAGGCAAAAATAAATGTAAAATCCACATGAATAACCTGGGAACGCCGTTTGTCACCTTTTTAAACCTCCAGGGAAAACTAATAATGAAAAAATTTATCAATGGAAATTGGGTGAATGCCAGTAATTCATTAAGCACTATTGCTTCGGAGGTTGATGAATTTGATGTTTCTTATAATTCAACGAGTGATGAATTCTTCATTGTTTACTTGAGAAATGATTCGATTCTCTTTAGAAATTACAACACTAACTGGACTAATGAAACATTTGCCGGAACAGGTTATTGGGATGGAGTAGAAACACATATATCCTCATGTATTGACGAAGCATCTAATGAGGCTTATTTTATCTATAAACAAGCTCAAAACGACTTTCGAATTCGTAAATACAATATGGGCACTTCCACTTTATCTAATATACCTATACCTTCTAATTTTAACGAAAACACTATTTATTTTCGTTCTGCAGACATCAATTTTAACCCTAAAGATGAGCGACTTTATTTATCAGGTAGTACTTTTAATACCTACAACACCTGGTTATATCGTTTCGATGGTTCATCGTGGGATAATTTCACCACATCTGTTGATAATCAGAATAGTGCGCATAGTACACATATTATTTTTGATACGACTCAATTATACGATATTGCTGTTCTTTCAGGCTTACCAAAGGAAACACAGGGGAAAAAATATCGAAGTAATTCTTTAGGTAACTACCAGAACTTTCAAGGTTCATATATGATGAATCAATTTCTCTTTAGTGACGTTAAATCCTTTGCAAAAAATTATAACAATGGCTACTATGCCTATACGTACACGGTTATTTCTTCGCTTGACCCCGACACATCATTTGTTCGCTTCTATGATGAAAATAACTGGTATGAATTTGAGCATGGTTTAGGTAAAAATATTATCACAGCCCTTCAATTCAGATCAAACGGTAAACTACTCATCTGTGCTGTCCGCAACTACAATTCATCGCTTAGGGTATACGAATATGACGCATTCACGGCATCGGCAAAAGAACATTCAGCATCAAATGAACTCGCATTATACCCTAACCCTGCTTCAAATACGATAAAAGTTGATACCAAGAGCGAAATACAACTTATCCAAATAGTTGATACAAGAGGTAAAGTGGTCATAACCGAACGAGATTTTGTGGGAGGTACAACATCCACCGTTGCGATTCAATCACTCAAGAAAGGGGTTTATTTTGCCCATATTCAAACCCGCGATGGGTTTCAAACTCAAAAATTCATTCACCAATAAGGGTTAATTTTTTCTACCCATTGAAAAGTATAAACGAATGATTCTTTGTTCATTTGAATGCTTGCTGGAAATTAAATTGCACAAAAAAAGCCGAACTAACAAGTCCGACTTTTCTGTAATTCCTTAAAACGGTCTTTAATCCTTTGTCCCTTTGTTTGAACAACAAGACTTCTTTCCTTCCTTTTTTGAGCAATGTTTCTTTTCAGCGGTTTTTGTCGTCGCTTTGACTTTGTCCTTTGAACAACAAGCTTTTTTCTCTCCAGACTTACTCTTGTCTTTCGAACAGCACGCTTTCTTATCGCCTTCGTGTTCTTTATCACAACCTTCCTTTTTGCAATCTTTATCCTTGCATTTTTTCTTGTCATGATCACCTTCGCATTCTACATTATCAACTGTTGTTGCGGCTGCGACAGACGTATATCCGATCGTTCCCAGGAACAACCCCATCGTCAGTATCATTAGTGTTTTTTTCATAGTTATAACATTTTTATTGTCACAAATATAACGTTTTCTACTGAATTTGACCAATTTTAGTAATTCTGCCTTTGACCTTATCACCGATTTGAACGTCAATCCTCGTATCTAACGGCAACAACAAATCGATACGTGAACCGAATTTTATAAACCCATATTCCTCACCAGCCTTCACCGCATCTCCAGGTTCAACGTAATAACAAATGCGTCGCGCTACTGCTCCCGCAATTTGCCGATGCATCACTTCTTTTCCGGATGGATGCTCCACCACAAATGTTGTCCGTTCGTTGTCTGTTGAACTTTTCGGGTGCCATGCTACGAGAAACAAACCCGCATGGTATTTGACGTACTTCACAAGTCCAGAAATAGGATTAAAATTAGCGTGCACGTTGAGTGGCGACATAAAAATAGAAATCTGAATACGTCGATCATTGAAATACTCCTGTTCTTCTACTTCCTCGATCACCACCACTTTACCGTCGGCAGGTGATATAATATCGCTGTCCTCGCCTTGAAAAACTATTTTTGGTATCCGAAAAAACTGAATGATCAAATAGGCCATGACCATTACGCCGATCGTTAAAATAATGAACAACCATAGCCAACCTACAGCCATCCATAGTAATAAGTTTAAGAATTGAATACCAATTAATATGAGTAATCCAATAGCTATAATCAGGTATCCTTCGCGGTGTACTTTCATGACTGACTTCTATCGATTCTGTTTGGCTGTAAAATTAATGCATTTTCGATACAACCTTCTTTTGAATTACAAAAAGTTCAAGGGTCCGGAAGCAAGGAACAACCAATAATAGAAAAAAGGTGTAGCGAACATCACAGCATCGAAGCGATCGAGTACCCCACCGTGACCAGGCATAAGAGCGCCCGAATCTTTAACACCGGTAGTACGCTTTAATTTTGATTCCACCAGATCCCCCAATACGGCAAAGGGGGCGATAATTCCACCAGAAATAGCCCAGAACAAAATAGATCCCGATTGAAAATAACCATAAATTATTGCGGCCAAAACAGCACAAAAAAGTCCACCTAATGTTCCTTCCCATGTTTTATTGGGAGAAACTTTTTCGAATAACTTCCATTTTCCAAAAGCGCGTCCAGTAAGGTATGCAAATGTGTCATTCGTCCAAACGATCACAAACAATCCAATAATATAGCCCCAATCAACTTCATTAGAGAATCCATAAAGTTGCTGCATAAAAATGAACGGAATTACGACATAAACAAACCCGAGATACTGAATAGCGATACCTTTTACAGGTTCCTTTAACGAAGAGAACAGCAATTGCAGGAAAGGAAACATGAGTAGAGGAAGTCCATATTTCAAGCGATTCATGGAGCCGTCGAAACTTTTTAGCCAGACCACAGTCGTATAAATCACAACTCCGAAGACGACCATGTAAATTTTTTGGCTGTTACCTATCGTCCGGGATGAGAATAGATTATAAAACTCCAACAATCCCATGAACATGAATATCCCCAAAAGTATTGAAGTAGCTCTAGGTCCCCATAAGAAAGAGCCGATAACGATAATTACGAAAACTGTACCAGAAAGTCCTCTGATCAATAGATTATTCATGTGATTTATCAATTAAGTAACGCGCTCTGATCACATCATCCCGTTCTACATACAACTCAATCTGACCAAAGTTATTGTAAGAAGAATCTTTTTTATTGATGTAGAAAACCTGGATTCCTTCTTCCTCTAACTTCATAACGATCAGACGCGCCAAGTGATCCTCCGTCGTACGAAAAACCACTTGCTTGTCGTCGAAATCAGTCTTTGGAGGAGCGATCTTCTCCATCCATTTCTTGATCCTCTCCCAAATCTTCATCATCTGTAGATTCTTCTGACTGTTTTTTGGAAGTTGCCGACTGATTGTCTTGATCGGAAGTCTGGTCATCTTTTTCCTCCGTGGATGATTCATCATTTACTTCCTCTGCCGTATCTTCCGCTACTTTTCCAGCTTGCTTAATCTTTTCTGCAGGAGTTAATTGATCCCAGGGTCTTTCGCCAAATATAGCGATCAAATCCTCCTTAAAGATTACCTCTTTCTCGAGCAGTTTACCAGCTAAAGCTTCCAATTTATCTTTATTATCCTCCAATATTTGAATCGCACGCTGATATTGTTCTTCAATCAACTTACTCACCTCTTTGTCGATCACGCGATTGGTGTCTTCGGAATACGGTTTGGTAAACTGACTTTGACCCTGTGAGTCATAATAAGATATATTCCCCACTTCTTTATTGAGCCCATAAATTGAAACCATTGCGTACGCCTGTTTCGTAACTTTTTCAAGGTCACTCAGCGCACCTGTAGAAATCTTTCCAAAGATAACCTCTTCGGCAGCTCTACCGCCAAGTGCAGCACACATTTCGTCGAGTAATTGCTCCGTAGTTGTAATGCTGCGCTCTTCAGGCAAATACCAGGCTGCTCCGAGAGAACGACCACGCGGTACAATGGTTACTTTCACTAATGGATGAGCATATCGTGCTAACCATGATATCGTTGCATGTCCTGCCTCGTGAAAAGCAATTGAACGTTTTTCGTCTTTGGTGATTATTTTATTCTTCTTCTCTAACCCACCAATGATTCGATCCACCGCATCTAAAAAGTCTTGTTTCTCAACTGAATCTTTGTTTTTTCTGGCTGCAATCAGAGCGGCCTCATTACACAAGTTAGCGATATCTGCACCGGAGAAACCAGGAGTTTGTTTGGCCAGAAAGTCGACATCTATTTCTTTCCCAAGTTTTAATGGTTTAAGGTGCACTTTAAATATTTCTTTGCGCTCCACCAAATCTGGCATGTCCACGTAGATCTGACGATCAAATCGACCAGCACGCATTAGCGCTTTATCTAAAACATCAGCACGATTGGTTGCTGCCAAAATGATGACACCAGAGTTGGTCCCAAAGCCATCCATTTCTGTAAGCAATTGATT
Organism: uncultured Fluviicola sp.; assembly: GCA_964346075.1. Lineage (GTDB taxonomy): Bacteria > Bacteroidota > Bacteroidia > Flavobacteriales_D > Crocinitomicaceae > Brumimicrobium. Next base: position 8,301 of record CAYFTH010000040.1, read on the forward strand.
CAATGTGTTTTCTCGCTCATCATTAGAACCCATATTGTTGTTCTTACCTCTCGCTCTACCGATGGCATCAATTTCATCAATGAATATAATCGAAGGAGCCTTTTCTTTGGCTTGTTTAAAAAGATCTCGAACACGAGAAGCTCCCACCCCAACAAACATTTCTACAAAATCAGATCCCGATAGCGAGAAAAACGGAACATCGGCCTCACCAGCTACCGCTTTAGCAAGCAAAGTTTTACCTGTTCCAGGAGGTCCTACAAGGATCGCTCCTTTCGGAATCTTTGCTCCAAGTTCAGTGTACTTTTTGGGTTGTTTCAGGAACGAAACTATTTCTTCAACCTCTTCTTTCGCTCCTTCCAACCCGGCAACATCTTTGAAGGATACATCCGTTTGCTTACCTTTTTCAAATACTTTTGCTTTGGATTTACCTATATTGAAAAGCTGACCACCTGGGCCGCCTCCGCCGCCGCCACCAGACATGCGTCGCATGATGAACATCCAAATGGCTACAATAATGATAATTGGTAATAAAAAGCTGAAGATCTGACCGAAGTAATTATGTTCTTCATCTACACGATAAGCGATTTTATCAAATCCTGCTTCTTCTCTCTGTTCATTAATCTGTTTGAACTCCGTAATAAAGGATTCAGTCGAAGCTATGTCAAAACTAAACTTTGGAGAGGCCGTTCCCATAGCGTTTCCACTATTATTGATGGCACGTTTCATGACATCAAAATCAGCACCTGAGAAATCACCCTGCTGAATAGCGTTCACACCAGATTCTGTCACTTTAAAATCGACACGACCTACATTGCGCCACAAGACGATATCTTCAACAAAACCTTCTTCCATTAATTGGATAAAAACGTCTTTCGATCGAATTTCTTTCGTAGAGGAAGAGCTCATAAAAAGCTGAACCCCAATAATCGCAATCCCTATTGCTGCGTAAATCCAATAAATAGAATACGGATTGCGTTTTTTATTGTTTTTATTGTTTTTGTTATCTTTTGCCATGTTGACTATTCGTTATCTTGCACAGTTATTTTCTTACCATCAGCCCATAAATCCTCAAGTTCATAATACGATCTCAAATCGCGATGAAAAATATGGGCGACTACATTCACATAATCCAACAAGATCCATTGTGCATTGTTCTTGCCTTCCTTATGCCAAGGTTTTTCTTTCAATTCTTTTCTTGTCAATCGAATGACAGCATTGGCGATACCCTCTATCTGCGTAGGTGAGTCTCCACTCGATATCACAAAAAAATCAGTGACTGCATTTTCTACTTCGCGAAGGTCCATAACGACGATATCTTCAGCTTTGTTGTTTTTCATGCCCTCAACTATGACATCACAAAGCCTCTCTGAATCAATTTCGTTTATAATTTTTGCCATTCTATTTTTTAGTTGTCCACAAATCTAATTAAATTTTAATTTTGAGCTGTTAAAAACAAACCCAGTCCTCCCATGAAAAATTCTCAGATTGGACATCCGATCATTCATCTTGAGAGCGTCGACAGTACGAACAATTATGCTGCCAAGGTGTTCAAATCCGATCAAGTACCTCCTGGCGCTGTAATTCTGTCAGACATCCAAACAGATGGCAGGGGACAACGGCATAAAACGTGGCATTCTGACGCTTATTTAAATCTCACTTTCAGCATAACGGGCGCCATCAATTTATGGAAAATTAACAGTTTGATCGACCTCAATCGCATCGTAGCAATTGCATTACAACGCTTCTTCCTAAAATTTGATCCATCTGCGAGGATCAAATGGCCGAACGACATTATGGTGCGCGACCAAAAAATCTGTGGTATTCTTCTTGAAAACTTCTTTCGGCAAAGAAAACCTTTATCGGTAATAGGTATCGGCATCAACGTGAACCAGAAAAAATTTAACGCTCCGAGAGCTACTTCAATTGCGCTTCTCACTGGGAGCGACCACATCAATAAGGAGATTTTACACACATTCCTTCATTCGTTGAATCAGACAATTAAAACATTTTCAAGTGAAAGCAGCCAGTCTATCCACCTGACTTACGATGAGTTGTTATGGAAGAAAGATGACCTTCACACTTTTACATTGAACGAAAGAGTAAAAGAGACAGGACGTATTCAAAGTACAACAAGCGACGGAAATCTCGTCGTTTTTATGGAGGGCGAGCATATTACGTTTCGCAACAGTGAAATCAGTTATTGACAGCAGCCTTTTCTTTGACCTTACAGCATGACACCAACTGACACATTGCTTCGATAAAGGCGCTATTAAGTCTGAGTATGTGAGTACATCGTTTACATGATGAAATCTTATGGATCTCCTGTCTGGCCCTGATAGCAAACGCCTAACTATGTAGCCAGAGGAAAGGCGAACTCACCCTACGAAATGCAAGCCCTATTTCGAGATGACTATGAACTCACGCGTATTATCGCTCAAATAACATTTCAGTTTATGAATTCTTGTAGCATAACCATTTTTAGGAAAGGCAAGAAAATATTCGCGCCAGCGAGTTTTACAGTTATCACGAATAGCTTTTAAAGGGAATCGCTTTGAAGGCTATTATTGAGAATTCGAAGACTGTCCCGAGCTGTAATCAAATCATAAGAAAGCACGTCGTTATCACCCTCTAACATGTCATTGATCATCTGCTGATCCTGAAGTTCAGCTTCCAGTCGATCTACTTGATTCATTAAGTAAACATTCCACAACAAGACCCCAATCACTAACCCTACGAGTAAAACCAGCACACCACGCCCTATCTTATTCATTAGACGCGCTTTTCAATAATTTCTTCAACACACTCTGGATTTAATAACGTAGAGGTATCACCCAGTTGATCCAGTTCGCCCGCAGCAATTTTCCGTAAAATCCTACGCATAATCTTCCCGGATCGCGTCTTCGGAAGACTGGTTGTGAACTGCATTTTGGAGAGCTTAGCAATTGGGCCTACATGATCAGCTATTAAACCGTTGATTTCATTTCGCAAGTGATCCTGTTCTTCTTTTGAAAGTTCATTTTTCAAAGTAATGTAACCATATAATGCATTTCCTTTTACATCGTGTGGATAACCAACAATAGCAGATTCAGCAACATTTTGATGTTCATTAATTACATTTTCGATAGGAGCAGTACCTAAATTATGACCAGACACGATAATCACGTCATCCACCCTGCCTGTAATGCGATAATATCCCGCAGGATCTCTCAATGCTGCATCTCCAGTAAAATAATAACCAGGATATCGCGCGAAGTAAGTATCAATATAGCGTTGATGATTGTTCCATATCGTACGTGCCATACCTGGCCATGGGAACTTGATACAAAGGTTGCCGCTCACAACGTTATCTTCAATTTCATCACCTTCTTCATCCATTAGTGCTGGCTGAACACCAGGAAGTGGAAATGAAGCATAAGTTGCTTTTGTCGGAGTTGTAAATGGTATGGGAGCAATCATTATCCCACCCGTTTCTGTTTGCCACCACGTATCTACGATAGGACATCGTTCCTGCCCGACGTGGTGGTGATACCAGTTCCAGGCTTCTTCATTGATCGGTTCGCCCACAGTACCCAATACTTTCAACGAAGACAAATCATGTTTTTCCACGTGTTCGGCTCCTTGCTTGGCCAAAGAACGGATAGCCGTTGGAGCGGTATAAAATTGATTGATCTTATACTTTTCGACAATTTGCCAAAATCGATCAAAATCAGGATAAGAAGGAACACCCTCGAACATCACGGTCGTTGCTCCATTTAGTAATGGACCATAAATAATATATGTATGCCCCGTAATCCAACCAATGTCTGCTGTACACCAATAGACATCATTCGCTTCATACTGAAATACATTTTGAAAAGTATAAGCCGCATAAACCATATATCCTGCAGTGGTATGTACCATTCCTTTTGGTTTCCCTGTTGAACCCGAAGTATAAAGGATAAAAAGTGGATCTTCACTATCCATCTTCTCAGGAGCAAAAAAACTATTCGCTTTTTCGAGCTTCTCGCTCAGCCATTCATCTCTGCCATTTTCCATGTGAACATCAGCACCAGTTCGACGAACTACGAGTGTCCGTTCCACCGTGGACGTATCCTCAAGTGCTTTGTTAACAATCCCCTTAAGATCAATAGTCTTATTACCTCTAAAACCTCCATCCGCTGTCACAACCAATTTACACGATGCGTCGTTAATCCGCGATGCCAAGGCGGATGCAGAAAAACCAGCAAAAACAACAGAATGTATAGCTCCAATTCTAGCACAAGCTAACACGGTATAAGCCAGCTCCGGAACCATCGGTAAATAAACACAAACGCGATCTCCTTTTTCAACTCCTTCCTGGCGAAGCACATTGGCCATTCTATTCACTTGTTCAGCCAATTCGTTGTAGGTGATACGCTGTTCTTTTTCAGAGGGATCATTGGGTTCAAAAATAATTGCAACCTGGTCTCCCCGCTTATCTAAATGTCGATCGATGCAATTCTCAGTTATATTGAGTTCTCCTCCCTTAAACCATTTGACATCGGCTTTTTTGAGATCGTAATCCAGAATATTATCCCATTTTGTATTCCACTCAAACGTCTCTGCAATAGCACCCCAAAATTTCTCAGGTTGCTGTTCTGCCAGTTCTCGTATTTGAAAGTATTCATGTAGATCCCTTACTTGATGCTTCATTATTTTGCTGTTTTATTGTCTTAATTACCTTAAAATAATAATTCCTGTCAATAAATTAAATAATTTAGCAATTATTCGATTATGAAAGCAGATTTTGAAACGTTAAAAACGGTAGTGAAACAAGAATTCACGGGTGAAGGCACCGGACACGACTGGTATCATATTCAACGTGTATTGCATTTATCACAAATCATTCATAGCGATACAGGTGGCGACATTACCGTTGTACAATACGCTGCATTATTGCATGACATTTCCGACCACAAGTTCAATGGTGGTGATTTTGAAGCGGGTGAAAAGGAAGCGTTAAAAAGAATGGAAGGTCATACTATTACTAGCAAGCAAAAAAAGCATATTGGTGAAATCATTCGTCACATTTCGTTTAAAGGTGGTGGAGAAAAAAATCAAATTCATTCTCTGGAAGGGAAAATTGTACAGGACGCAGATCGCCTGGATGCTTTGGGAGCAATTGGAATTGCCAGAACATTTGCTTTTGGAGGTCATACCGGTCAACCAATTTACGAACCAAGTATTCCTCCTGAAATCGATCAAAAAAAATCAGCGTATAGTAATCGACGTTCTCATACAATCAATCATTTTTACGAAAAACTCCTTCTGCTCCAGGATCAAATGCATACTGACAAAGGAAAGTCTATTGCACGTAAACGCAGTAACTATATGCGTCAATTTTTAGAACAGTTTTATGAAGAATGGAATATCTAACACAAAAAAACGAGGCATTCACCAATCGGAATACCTCGTTCAGACCTCATAATTCTTTATCATCTATTCGACAACTTCAAAAGAAACCCTTCTGTTCTTGGCCGCTTTTACCTTATCGTCATCTTCTTCTTTAATATAAGGAGCTTCATCTCCATCTCTGGCATCTTTTATTGTAAATCGATCAGCAGAAACATCCTTATTGACCATCACAGATCTAATGTGTTCAGCGCGTTTCAATGAAACATCTTGTTGCGCTGGATTTGCCGACTCCTTGCTATCCATATGTCCGATTAACTTCACTTTCAAATCAGGGTTTTCGTTCATTAATTGAGCAATCTTTTCAAGTGTTTGATCTCCATCCTTTCGGACGTCGTAGCGGCCTCGTGCGTAAAACACGTTAAATTCTTTTATTTTCTCAGCAACTGTCATCTCTTTGGTAATCTGCGGAGAACGCTGATAAACCGTAGAAGTCTCAAGCTCTGCCTCATCAGCATAATTGCAGTCGCAACGTTCGTTGGGTCCTAATAACTGTACTGATATATCGTCAATGTAGTAATAAGCGGCAATAATTTGCTTCCCGCGGATACCTCTCGGCTTACGGTTTCGCTCACTTTTCACATCATTATCTGAAGTAAAATTACCAAGTGTGATATACTTCTCGTTACCTTCTGCAGTGTACTCTCCACAAACAAGGTCCCATCCATAATCCCCGTCAAACAATTCTTTTTTAGGATGCTCAACGTGTGTTTCAAGTATAAGTGCAGGCACCTTTTCATCTGTTCCTGGTGCTCGCTTAGAGAAATGTGCCCCCAATCGATTGGCAGAATATTTTGCCAGCTCCGCTCGAGAAGCATAAAACTGCACTTTGTAGCGCATCCCCTTCTTTAATGAAGATTTTAGCTTAGAAGTAATATAAGTACGATCCTCTTTTTCACGGTAGGAATAGCTGATAATACCACCGTAATTAATACCCTCACGAGGTTCCTCCATGCCATAAACATTGTCAGGAGTCATCACGTCAGGCATTTTAGCATCTGCCGAGAAGAGATCAGCTCGATTACCAGTGGCAGAAACCCAACCTTCAGCGCGTTTCATATCACCCAATCGTCGTATTTTTCTGTTTTTAGCATCTTCAAATCCAGGATTCTCTACAAGATTCTCACCTTCCTGAGCCATCATGGAGAATGATATAGCCACCATCGGTAATGCTAGCATCAATCGTTTCATATAATTTTTTTTACAGTTCATAACTTTTTACGGTTTTTATAAATGTTCGTACTTTATCAGGGTCAATATCAGGATAAACACCGTGACCCAAATTTACGATATGTCTTTTACTTTTAAAGCTTTTGAGCAATGAATTCGTCATTTTTTCAACATCTTGATGACTGGCATACAGTGCACAAGGATCGAGATTCCCCTGCAATGTTTTATTCTCACCCATCATTTCACGCACCGCAGAGGGATCCATGTTCCAATCGAGACCAATCGTTTCACAATTCGATGTAGCCAAGTGAGGAAGGGAAGCATAGGCTCCTTTCGCAAATAGCGTCACAGGCACTTCATCAATAGCGTCGGCAATGCGATTCATATACTTTAAACCAAATTCATTGTATTGATCACGGCCTAAAATTCCAGCCCATGAATCAAACACTTGAACGAGGTTTGCTCCAGCTTTAATTTGCATTTTCAAATAACGTATCGTAAGATCTGTTATTCTACTTAACAAGTCATGTGCCAAAGTTGGATTTGTATATAAAAGTTTTCTTGAATTCGAAAATGTTTTTGAGCCGCCACCTTCGACCATATAGCAGAAAATCGTCCATGGAGCGCCAGCAAAACCAATCACAGGTACGCGTCCATTTAATTCTTTTACGGTGAGCTCGATCGCCTCTTTAACATACCCCAGACGATCTTCAACATCGAAGTTTGTTTCTCCATGTTTCTTAAGGTCATCCTCGTTACGAATGGTTTTCTCGAAATGAGGTCCTTTCTTTTCTATCATTTGATAAGTGAGCCCCATCGCTTCCGGTATCACCAGGATGTCAGAAAAAATTATAGCAGCATCAACGCCCAGCAAATCGACGGGTTGCACCGTAACTTCAGCTGCCAACTCAGGAGTTTCAACAAGTTCCTTAAACCCGCTGATTGAATTTCTAATTGCGCGATATTCCGGTAATATCCTACCTGCTTGCCGCATGAGCCAAACAGGATAACGTTCTATATTTTCGCCTTTTGCTGCTCTTAAAAGTAAATCGTTTTTGAATTGCATAATATCAAAGATAGGGTTTACATCCTAAATTAAATTGGTGATCTGTATTTTTTTAAACAAAAAAAGGAGCCGTTACGGGCTCCCTTTAATTGATTTCATTCTTAAGTGCTTACAACGAAGCTACGTGTGCTGCAAGCCCTGACTTCAAATTGGCGGCTTTATTCTTGTGAATAATGTTGCGTTTTGCCAATTTATCGAGCATAGCAACGACCTTCGGATACTGCTTTTCAGCTTCTTTCTTATCCGTTGTAGCACGTAGATCACGAATAGCATTACGCGTAGTTTTATGCTGATACTTGTTGCGTTCCTTTTTCGCTTCGTCTGATCTTACTCTTTTTAATGCTGACTTATGATTTGCCATAACTTACTTTAAATTAAATATTTTAACTTGTAGCCCATAGGAGAATCGAACTCCTGTTTCCAGGATGAAAACCTGATGTCCTAACCACTAGACGAATGGGCCATTATAAAAACAAAGAACTTACGTTCATACTTAGTAGCCCATAGGAGAATCGAACTCCTGTTTCCAGGATGAAAACCTGATGTCCTAACCACTAGACGAATGGGCCTTGTTTTTTGTATTTCAAAAATCGGAGTGCAAATATACATGCAATTTGAATTAAATCAAAACAAAAACTGGTAATTTTTTATTTATTTCCTTCTAATTCTGATTGAAACCTGAAACCCAATCGCTTACCCGTCTTCATTTCCTGGGCAGATGAAAGGGTTTTTATCTGTAGAACATTGACTTGTTGCACTTTCTCAAACGGAGGTGTATGCAAATCAAAGTCGATCGCATGTTTTGCTGCAACTTCAGCTACTTCACGCATTGCTTCTTCGTCGAACACCCGGTCTTTAAAATCTTTGAATAAAAATCCAAGCGGACCTTTTCCTTCGACCATAAAGTGACCATCTAAATTAATAAAAACGCGACCGATTAGCTGTCCCAGGTCTTTCATTCGGTTGTGCAAAAATGAATCCGCAAGAAAATTGTAAATATTGATTACACCGCAATAGGCGCGTCGCTCATCTTTTTCAACGTAGGAGTTTTTCCAAATCCCATGTTCCTTAGCGAAGGTAAAAACATTACTGTGCATGTGAAACACGAGCACATCACTCCCAATAAAAGCATGCGTCTCATAGTCCCCATTTACGTCATAATCGAGACGAACGCGTTCATTCGGTACATCTTGACGTAAATCCTTTAAGAGCTGTTGAATAACACCTTTAAAAAGCGTGTAGCTTTCAAGTGTCTTTTCGTAAACATCTTGTTTCAGTAATGACTGCGATTCTAAACGCTCAGATAGTTGATTATTCTTTTCCATAAATACTAGTATGCTTTAGCAAAAAGTACACGTCCCGCCGAAGCCTCTCCGGAATAAACACAAGTACCTGTCTCCTCCTGAACATCCGTAGGTATACATCGAATAGTAGCTTTTGTTTCCTCTTTAATCTTCTGCTCCGTTGCTGCTGTTCCATCCCAGTGTGCTGAAACAAAACCACCTTTCCCGGCGATCACTTGCTTGAATTCATCAAAGGTGTCCACTGATGTAGTATTTTCCTCGCGGAATTTATGAGCACGGGACAATAAGTTCGCCTGAATTTCAGTCAGTAAATTTTCAATGTATAACTCCAATCCGTCCCAGCTCACTACATCTTTTTCCCGCGTGTCTCTGCGAGCCACCTCTGCGTTATTATTTTCAAGATCTCTAGGGCCGATAGCGACTCTTACGGGTACACCTTTTGCCTCGTATTCAGCAAATTTCCAGCCTGGTCGCTTATTATCATCATCGTCAAACTTGACAGAAATGTCTTTATTCCGTAAAACTTTAGATAACACTTCTACTTTTTGAGCGATAGCCTCCCGTTGATCTTCATTTTTATATATGGGAACAATAGCTACCTGAACAGGAGCTAGACGCGGAGGCAAAACAAGTCCCTGATCATCAGAATGCGTCATAATAAGCCCTCCTACCAGACGTGTAGAAACACCCCAGGAACTCGCCCAAACGTAGGAACGATCGCCATTCTTGTCAGCATATTTCACATCAAAAGCCTTAGCGAAATTTTGACCTAAAAAATGAGAAGTACCCGCCTGCAGTGCTTTGCCATCTTGCATAAGCGCTTCAATACAGTACGTTTCCTCTGCTCCGGCAAATCGTTCAGAAGCTGTTTTTATTCCTTTTACTACGGGCATCGACATATAATTTTCAGCAAAATCAGCATATATGGCCAGCATTTGTTCAGATGCTTCTACGGCCTCATCTTTTGTAGTATGAGCAGTATGTCCCTCCTGCCAGAGAAATTCTGCCGTTCTCAAAAACAGTCGCGTACGCATTTCCCATCGAACGACATTAGCCCATTGATTAATCTTAAGCGGAAGATCGCGATAAGACTGAATCCAGTTTTTAAAAGATTTCCATATTATGGTTTCAGAAGTTGGCCGTACAATCAACTCTTCTTCCAGTTTTGCTTCCGGATCTACGACGACTTCTCCCTCTTCATTATTTTTTAGACGATAATGGGTAACAACAGCACACTCTTTGGCAAAACCCTCCACATGTTCAGCTTCTTTGCTCAAATAAGACTTTGGAATGAACAACGGGAAATAGGCATTATCATGACCTGTTGCTTTAAATTTTTGATCAAGTACTTCTTTCATTCGTTCCCAGATCGCATAGCCATATGGCTTGATAACCATACATCCTCTCACATCCGAATGCTCTGCTAAATCCGCTCGCTCAATGAGTTCATTGTACCATTTTGAATAATCTTCTGACCGTTTTGTATACTTGGCTCCCATCTTTGGTATAGTATTTGTTATTTTTCTGTTAAATTATAAAATAAATCGCCGTTCACCGGTGATTAATAAATAAAACAAAAGTAATAACTCAATTTGGATAATATTGGAATAAATCGTAACTTTATATATATGTCAAACAATAACAAAATACTTCAAAACATACTTTTCGTTGGACTACTGACCTCCTTTTTGGCTGGTTGTTCGTCTTATGGAGTCATCTCAGAAAATGATGTGTACATGCAAAAGCCTACTCAAGTAAACTTAGCTGAGGATGAAAATGATATTACATCATTCAATGCCTTTAAGGCACGCCAAGAGGGTAAATACAATGACAAATACCTGATCGACGAAATGCACAATCGTGCTTACATTGGCGCCATGCTCTACGGTGGTCGGCCCATGCCTGGTATGATTGGGTTCAATCGTCCGATCGGGTTTCACGGAACGCCTTACATGAATTATCAAAACACATTTTTTTATCAAGGAACCTGGGGTTATAATCCTTACGTTTCTGGAGGGTTCGGTTACGGGTATCCTTATGCTGGAAATATGTATGGTTATCCCTATTCTCCTTATGGCATAAACAACTATAATCCAATTATTCATACGAACCCACAAACACCTAATGGTGGATTTGTGGCTAATAATAATCAGAATCACTTTAACAGAAAACGTAACGATCTCGGCGCTAATTCGAATCGTTCCAGTTCTTATCCTTCTACGCTTAAATCAAATGGTGGTAATTTTGTTTCTTCCAGCGAAATCAACGATGAAACGAAAGGAACATCTCGAAGAGCCGTTAGAAACAAAAGACCCACGGGAAATCAGTCGAATAAGCCACAATTTAATTCCAAGTCTAACTCTGGATCTTACTCAGGAGGAATTATGAATTCATCTACTAAGCATACCCACTCCCGTAATTATGCTCCGAGTCGTTCGGCGCGTCGCAGCGGTCGCGTTCAACGTACGCGTAGTACAAATGTATCGCGCGGATCGTCGTCAAGGTCGAATACAATGACGCGCACTCGATCAGCAAGACAGGTCAATAGTGTATCTGGCGGTAATTCTTCGCGAAACAGTGTTGGGTCTGGTTCTTCTTCCAGAAGTTCGGGCAGCACTACGCAATCAACAGGTTCAAGTAGCACTTCTCGCTCGGGTAGAAGATAAAAGTAAGCAAGGACATGTTAAAAAGATTAATTCAACTAATACTGGTTGTGCTCATCACTCCTGTGTTATGGGGACAAAATGAAAGAGATGTTTTGCGTTACAGCACCACGGGGCTTTTCGGATCCGCACGTTTCGAAGCGATGGCAGGTGCTTTTGGTGCACTTGGAGCGGATATGAGTGTAGCACAAATCAATCCCGCAGGTCTCGGGCGTTATTCGCGCAGTGATGCAGCGCTAAGCTTTAACAATACAACCATCTCAACTGTTGGTAATTATAATGGCACGCAGTCCAGCGCTCAAGAGAATTCTTTTGTCATTAACAGCGGCGGTATAGTGATTACAACTGATCTGAGTGGTGAAAATCGCGGGCGAAAATATGGCCAGTTTAGTCTCATTTACAACCGATTAAAAAACTTCAATAAAGTTGAACAGTATGAAGGTCAAAACTTTTATTCCCTATTAGACGTTTTTGCTCAGATGGGCTCAGGCATTCACCCCGACTTCATCTACGACTCTCGCCCCTTCACTACTGGCTTGGCTTACGACGTTTTTGCGTTGGATTACAATAATACTACTGACGAATACGAATCCCGTCTGACTTCTGGTGACATGTACCATAATCGAAAAACGACTAAGAATGGTAACATGGGTGAATTCACCATTGGTTATTCTGAAAATTATATGAATCAACTCTACTATGGTCTGAACCTCGGAATTCGCACGGTCAACTACAATGAATCCTACGACCATCAAGAACGCCTCCTGGACACCTCAGATGTCACATTACGCTACTTCAATTACCTCTACGATCAACAAACCAGGGGTCTTGGCGTGAATCTGAAACTTGGTATGTTATATCTCCCAACCCAGCAATGGCGATTCGGGTTTGCTTACGAATCTCCAACAATAATGGCACTTACCGACGAATGGACTTCCGATATGACCGCCATGCATCAAGATGGTCTTAAATACATTGAGTCACAATATATTCCTACGGGAGAATATGCCTATCAGGTTAAAACCCCCATGAAATTAAGAGGATCAGCTGCCTATATCATCGGTTTGCGCGGTGCCATCAATGTCGATGTAGAGATGGCCCGATATGGAAGAGGTTCACTTCGCGCTGAAGATCCAACCCTGACAGGAGCTTACTCATTTTCTGTAGAGAATCAAGAGGTCGAAAATCAGTTTAGAACTGTGTTAAATACTCGTATCGGTATTGAATATATGGTGGTGCGTGACTTTTATCTCCGAGGTGGTTATGCATTGCTTCCGCAACCTTACGAAAGAGAAGTTGGTCATACCATGCAGCCGGATCAAACTTACGCAATGGGTTTAGGTTGGGAGAACGATATCCTGCGCATAGATCTCTCTTATCGGAATACACAAAGGGAGTATGATTATTTTGCCTTTGACCCGTCAAAACCAGAAAACCGAACTTCTTACGAGTCAGTTGCACACCAGGTCGTTTTTAGTTTTTCGCTGAAAATGTAGCTTTCCTCTTTGCTTGATCAACGAAGCTATCACCCTTAGTTTTCGCGCTCAACCAACTGCATATATCGATGTAATCCAATATCACGCGTTCATTTTCGTTTTTGAGCAGCTCATTGATTTCGTTGAGGGTTTCCTGGTAAATATTAACAGCATCTAATTTAGTAGCTGCACGTGCCAGCTTACGCATCTGTTTGACAAAGACCATTTCAATCTCATAGTCGCGTTTTGTCTTTTTAAGGTAACGTATAGCAGCATTCGAAGAATACTCTAAAAACTCGAAGTTCTCTAATTCGAAATGAATGAGTAAATTCAGAATGCGCGAAAAGCTGTATAAATCCTGTCTCAAACGCTGTTCATTGTCATTAAGAATATCATTGAGCAGTTGAAGTGCGAATCGATAGTCCCCCGTTCCAAAATAAGTATATGCAGCATTGAATAATAACTTTATACGCTGCTCCTTACTTGATTTCTCTACGATCATTTTCCGCTCGCTTTTGTAGGAATCATAGATATTGGCAGCTTTTTCAAATTGCCCTTGCAGATTGTACACATTCATTTGGTCAATGATAGAGATATTGAGGATTTTCAATGACAGGTCGAGGGAATTAAAGCCTTTCTCACTTTTCAAGGATTTAATTTCATCAATCATTTGTTGAGCCATCGTAAAATTTCGATCATCAATGTAGCATCTCATCAAATGAAATAAGGTCAAAATGTAGCGTTTACCCAGGTCCATTCGAATTTTGGGGTGATCCTCGAGAATTTGTTTGGTGCGATTAAAATAAGTATAGCTCGCAGAGAAATCCCTGTTCGTAGCCGCACAAAGCCCTTTAATGTAATAACAAATAGAAGCCGCTCGGACCGAAATTGCTGTATTTTTACCTTTGATTAAATGATTATCGGATATTTCATTTACCGTTGCGCGTTCTTCCGCGTTACGCGTAAATCCACCACTTCTAAAAATTGCATTAATTCTGGAATACAGGGCATGATAAGCCGCTAAATTCCTCAATTTTTCAATAACTGTTCGCTCTTCTTCAATAATTTTATTGAGATCAACATCAAATTCTCCAGATTCATACGATTCCTCTGTCAATTTTTTCTCCCATGAAATTAATTCAATCCAATAATAAAATTGTTCATATTCTCGAGCTGTCCTCTTGGCACGACTTATAAACTTCTTACACTCTTTAATGAGCGCCTTATTATATAGAATTTCAATATTTTTCAGTTCTTGCTTCAAAATACTGGCAACCGATTGCTCACCATAATATTGCCGTAAGCTTTTTAAAATAAGCTTGTAAAGATGGTTTTTCTCGGACGGAAGGTGCCTGATAAACCGCTCTCCTTTAAAATGTGCTTTCAGCGCCCCTTCATCATAAAAATCTTGAGACTCAACAAAGTCAAAAATCTTCAAGTAATTTTTATCACCTGTTTGTATAGATGATGAAAGCTTGAAAAAGCGTTTCTCCGACTTCGATAACGATTGAATCAAATCAAATAATTCACTACTCGGTTTCATGATGACAACTCCGTTCTGTATTGATATGCGAAAGTAATATTTTAATTACAATAGCAAAAAAAGAGGCGCGCGTACGCACCTCTTTTTCAAACA
>CAYFTH010000041.1:0-5489 GCA_964346075.1 uncultured Fluviicola sp.
CAAAAAGATCTAGCGCTTGGAAACTCTCCGACCCACTTAACCTTCTACTTCTAAAATCTTTAAAACTTACCTTCCGCTGGTCGGCTCAAACACCTAAAGATTTTTGCGAAGTTTTCAGGTAGTGGGTGCCCCGTACTGATTTTCCTATGCGCCTCCTTCAAGAACTGACATTTATGTATAGAACTCAACTATTTTTACTAAATAAAAGTTGTAAAAAGGGATCTTTCAATTGTAAAGAAAAGTATTAATATTTAAATCTCTCCCCAACATTTGAGACTGATGCATAAAAAAAACGCTGCAGATGCTCCACAGCGCTTTTTTTGAGATTCGATTATATACAAAATTTATTTATCGATTTTAACAAATTTCATTCGATGAACAGTTTGACCATCGTAAAGTTCTATGAAATAAGTGCCTTTGCTCAATTTTGAAACATCTATGAGTTCCTGATAAGATCCTTTTTGAACAACTTGTCCATTCATACCCCGAATTTCAAGATTTGACCAATCATGATCTGATTTGATGCGTACAACTGCTGATGCAGGATTCGGATAAATCGTAATTTCGCCCAACGATTCCTCCTGCAGTGAAGTAACAGGTTGAAAATTCGCTACAAATTCACGATCGGATTGAATATTGAACATATAAGTAGCATTGGTGCTCACTTCAGTACCATTTTCTGTCCAGTTGACAAAAGCATAACCTGTTTCTGGCGTTGCAGCGATGGTTACACCGTCTCCTTCTTGAAAAGTACCAGCCCCGGATGTAGTACCGCCATTCACAGGATCTTCTGTAATGGTAACATCATAAGTTATTGCTTCAAAATTCGCTGTTAAATCGCGATTTGAAGTAATGTTAAAAACATACTGGTTATTGGTACTTACAACAGTACCATTTTCCGTCCAATTCACAAAGTTGTAGCCAGCGTTGGCAATCGCTTCGACGGTTACAGATGCATTCTCCACATAGCTTCCATCACCAGTAGTAGCACCACCATTTGAAGGGTTTGCTGAAGTGACTACATTATACATCACTGGTGATTGATATTCCAGCGCGCCGATATCAATCACACTATTATCTATGCGATTATTACCTAATAAATCCAGCGGCAAAAGATATAGGTTTGAAGTATCGCTGTATCCATTATCAATACAGGAAGAAACCGACTCTAGCTGAAAATTATCTGTACTCGCATCAATGAAGTCTGGGTTAGCATCTACAATATTGCCTCCCAAATCCGTCAAATTTGCTGGTAACGTTGTTTCGTCCGTGAGATTGTTTCTCGCATTGATTGTTCCATTCGCCCCAGACACGGCAAAATTCAGTCCATTTGAATAAATAATGTTATTGAATAGTTCAATGTCTGCATCATTGTTAATCCGCAGACCCTGAGAGCTATTGTAAATGGTATTATTAACAACATGGGATACTAAAGCCGTAGAAGATGTAACATAGCAACCCCACTGATTATTATCATATAAGAGATTGCTAACTACAAATGCCTCAGAGGAACTTACTTTGATGGCTGCCACAAATCCTGTGGCACTTGTTGCATTATTGTAAAGCTCATTATTTCTAATGAGTATAGCGGAAGAAGAAACGGCTACTCCGTTGACGCCATTGGAATGAATAACGTTATTGTCAATATTCACATTGTAGTTGGGAACATCACTTGCATAAATTCCATCTTTCCGATTGTAGCGGAAAAGCGATTTCGTTACACTGCAACTATTCGAATTTTGATAAAAACTGAGCGCTCCCTGAAATGCTATAACACCCGATATTCCAGGAACATTTCGCGATTCTTTAGCGTATTCAAATTTGCAGAACTCAATAGTTGCCGTGGCCGTTTGATCAACAACCACTGCCCCCCAATGGCCACTCGTTCCATTTCTGGTAAATAAAATACTGTCCGTTAAGTTTCCCTCAGCGACTAATGTTCCCTCAACCTTGAGCGCTCCGACAAATGCGTTACCGAAATCCCACGTAGAAGTAGTATTTGAGGAACTCGCATCAAAACGAACTTCCACACCTGGCTGAATTGTAAGATTGTCTCCCGCATTAACAAATGCACGTCCCTCAACAATGTAAGGACTACCGCTAAGATCCCAGGTTCCGGAAACAGCGGAATTATCAGGTATAATCGTCTGGCCATAAACGAGGCAGGTTGATAAAAACAATAATAGTAAGGTCAAATTAATTTTAATCATATCTTTATTTTTTTTTGCAAATAGAGCTTATTTTAACGATGTATCAGGATATTTAACAACTATTTAGCATTTAAAGTCACATAAAAGACGTTTATCTAATATCATTCATCAATAATATAATCATCTGAATGGATTTATTGAACGAATAGAAACTACAATTGGACTATTCCAGTAACGTACCATTGAAATAAGTTTTCTTTCGCATCAAAAAAACGGAATTAAAAATAAACGCAATGCTGGCAAGAATAAAATAAGATTTTTAATACGTGATCAAGGATTATAGCTGATATTTAATAAGGTGGAGCAGTAAAAAAGTAGTTATCGTTTCTTTGTATAGGCGAGATCCATGCTTACTTCAAAATAAGAATAGTGGTCGAAGCACTCAAAAAATTGATGTCTGAGTTTAGATTTAGATTTCAGACACATCGTAATGAAGCCTAGTCCAGCTCCTCCTTTTTCAGAGAGTAGCCCATTACCCAATACCTCCATATAATATTGTTTCACTTCAACAGGATCCATTTCATTTAGCTTTTGCAGGTGCTGCGCAATGAAGTTTTTCTTTTTATTATCGATTAAATTACCAAAAGAAATGCTGTAATTCTCTTTTCGATCCAGCACGATAACATGCCCCAACTGCTTCCCTTCCGTATCTTTAGCACCATGAATACGAATATTCTGAAGGCCCTCTATCATAATGGAAAACATTCTTTTGATGACGGGCTTCTTGACATCGTTGGTTCTCATAATTTGTTCAACGCCTTCCGATAAGCTGTTTACTAGATCTTGAGAAAATTCACCAAAATGAGAAAGCACTATAACTGAACCTTTCTCTTCAGCCATTTCGTTGTGCAAATTCCTGTAGATTCCTTCAAGATCAGATTTTATTTCGGTCTTTTTTCCCATGTGAAGTCTTTCATTCTAAGTAAAAATACGCAACATTTTCTGGAATGAACAATTATTTTTAGTTTTTTAGTGATTATCATGAATCATTGATCCTGTGTTCAATAATAATTGGTCTTTCTAATTTTCATGTCATTTCACCACTGTTATGTTTCCAGCTCCTGAAAATGATTCTCCATTTTTACGTGTTCCATTGTATTTATATACGTAAGTTCCCGTATTAACGATTTCACCTCTATGATATCCTTTCCAACATTCGGTTGGATCATTCGTTTCAAAAATCTTTTCTCCCCATCTGTTGTATACCTGAAACGTTAGAGTCTCGATACAGCCTCCCAGCACGCATAGTTCATCATTGATGTCATCTCCGTTCGGTGAAAACATGCTCGGTAATTCCACTTTACCACAAGGATCTTCGATGGAAATAAAAATAGAATCTGTTGCCTTACATCCATCCGTACTCGTTGCTGAGAGTATATAAAACCCACTTTCATCAGGCGTCAATGTAGGCTCCAAACATGTTGAACAGTCTACGCCTTCAGCAGGGGTCCATAGCAATGAGGCATCATTTGGTTGAACAGAAGCATCAATCGAAACGCTACCTCCGGCATTGATTGTAGCGTCATTCGTCAGAATATTAACAACAGGCACAACAGGTCCATTGACTGTTACAGGACCATAGTTCGCTGTACATCCATTGCTGTCCGTCACGGTCAACGTATAATCTCCGCTGGAAATATCGATAAGATCAGCATTGGAGCTATTAACCCCGTTCCAGCTAAAGTCTAAGTCTCCACCATTTGCTGATAAACCAGTTATTTCTCCACCATCACCTTGACAGTTTGCTGGTTGAATAGCTAGCGCATTATCGTTAATTATTGGTCCGCTCAGAGAATCAATTGTAAAGGGGCCTGCAACCTCAGTACAATTATTACCGTCGGTTACTTCCAGGACATAAGTACCAGCTGGAACACCATTTAGATCCAGTGTAGTAGCTCCTGATGGCGTCCACTCATAAGTAAAACTACCCGAACCGTTTACACTAATACCGTTAATTTCGCCATCACTTCCGTTGCACGTTTCATCGACCACAACAACACTGCTAGTATTGATTGTCGGCCCTGGTTCATTCGTAATCGTGTAAGGTCCGGCTGTCACAGAGCAACCATTTTGATCAACGACTTCAAGCGTATAGTTTCCAGCCGGGAGATTGGTAATGTCTTCCTGCGGGTGTGCGTTTCCGTTCCATAAATAGGAGAGGTTACTCCCTGAAGCTATAATACCTGTGATACTCCCATTCGATTGTCCACATCCCTCATTTTGAATTTGAATGTTTGAATCATCAATCGTCGGTTCTGGAATGGCGTTTACGGTATGAGGTCCAGATGTAGCTGTACATCCCATATCGTCCGTCACTGTGAGCGTATAACTTCCTCCAGCAAGTCCGATAGTATCTTCGTCTGTCGCATTATTTCCATTCCATTCGAAAGTTATATTGGATCCCGATGCGGTGATTCCCGTAATTTCACCATTGGCGTCAGAGCATGTTTCATCCACAATAGTCAGGTTCGATTCATCAATAACCGGCCCTGGATCAGCGGATACTGTAAATGGTCCTGCTGAACTGGTGCAGCTCGCATCATCAGTAACGACAAGCGTATAAGAACCAGCTGTAATTCCTGTTATATCTTCATCAGGGTAATTGGTTCCATTCCATTCAAACGTTAAGTTCGAGCCCGTTGCCACAATTCCTGTGATCGCACCATCGTTTCCGAGACAACTCTCATCATCAATAGTCAACCCCGATAAATCAATGGAGGGTCCAGGTGATGCCCCAATGGTATGCGGTCCACTTGTTGCAGTGCAGCTATTCTGATCTGTGACCGTTAATGTGTAATTGCCACCAGTTGCGTTCGTTAAGTCCTCTGTCGGAGTTGTTGTCCCGTTCCAGTCAAATGTCAGCGTTCCCGAACCACCTGAAGCCGTCAGCCCGGTAATTTCACCATCATTTCCCGCACATGTCTCGTCAGTTATGGAGACCGTGCCCGTTATATTGATAGGTGGGGAAACCACCACTTCAACGGGAATACGATACGTTCCCGGACAAGTTCCCACATAATAAGTCGTAGTCACAGTTAAATTCGGTGTTGTAAAGGAAGATCCAGTGTTGAGCAAGTTTCCGCCGTAAGGCGCATCGTACCAAACAACCGACACTCCGCCGGGAAGCGATCCGTTAATATTCGTCGTTAAGGTTGTCGATCCTCCACCACACACTGTGTCATTTGCAGCTGTGAGTTCGTACATGTCGTTCGAAAGTCCTGACAATCCATCAGCTCCGCCAGTAGCACCATTCACAGGAAAGTTTGACACGAAAGAAGA
>CAYFTH010000041.1:5589-22703 GCA_964346075.1 uncultured Fluviicola sp.
TGATCCATTTCCAGAAATATCTCCATAGACCTGAAGCATAACAATGCCGCCACCGCGACCTCCATCTCCTCCGTAATCATCGTTATCGTCGCCGGCGCCTCCGCCGCCTCCGAGAAATATCCGTTCGGGGTCGTAATTCAGCGGATGTCCACCAGCACCACCAGTAATTCTGCGGTAATCTGTAGACCAGGCAGCTTCATCAGGACCAAGGACAAGCGGGTCATTATTACTCGTCGCGTGTGAATAGCCTCCACGTCCACCACCTGCACTGGGGTTCGAAAACATGTTGGGATCTTCTAAATTCCACGCCGTCACGTAACTATTTGAGGGACCGGGTTCGGGAACACCGTAATAATAGTAATTTCCAGTTCCTACATTCGAACCACCTCCTCCACCGGCATTGTGGTAATTGGCTCCTCCTCCACCGTTGGCAATAGCTCCACGGCAATAGCGCGAATAAATATTGTCTACATCCGCGAACGTTCCAAAAATTCCTTCTCCCTTTTCAGCTCCTTCAATCGGTTCATAGGATCCTAAGAATCCAGTCGAGCCTCCTGCAGATGAAGCCGTTGCCGATAAGTTA
This sequence comes from uncultured Fluviicola sp., assembly GCA_964346075.1. Taxonomy (GTDB): domain Bacteria; phylum Bacteroidota; class Bacteroidia; order Flavobacteriales_D; family Crocinitomicaceae; genus Brumimicrobium. The sequence continues at coordinate 6,173 of CAYFTH010000041.1, forward strand.
TCGGTTGCACCGCCTCGAAATCCGAGCGTGTCTGCATTGATGCGTCCCGTCCCCGTCAAGGTTAAATCGCCATTAATTTCCAGCGCAACAACACCTCCAGTATCCCCATCCCATGGAGGGCTGGTTATGCTTGCCCCATTTTGAATGGTTAAATCTTCAAATCGCGGAATTCGTATTACCTGCACATGACCATCAATATCATAATCGTGCTGCAAGCCGCAATTCAAATCAATCGTGTTAGTTCCCGATGTACCCGCCACTTCAGCGTATTCAAAATGACCTGAGCTTTGATAGTCCAAAACGCGACCATATTCAGTAATGATATAGGAAGGAGAACCGTTGAAAAAACTGTTTTGAGCGGTATAAGGATCTCCCCACCCTATAGCAGTGGTGTTAATATCCACATCTGCGCCTTGCATTTGCATAATCAAAATTAAATCCCCCTGATTGAGCGAACCCGAAAAGAAAGCACCATTCATTGTATTATCATCAACATCAATAGAAGCTGCACCCGCTGTAGCGTTCGCTGAGAGCATCGCAAAACTATTAACTGAAACATCTTGATTTGCAATAGTCTGATTACCCAAAACACCTCGCTGTGCGCAGGTGATTGAGCTTAAAAGCAAAAGCAGGCATAAAAGGTACAACTTTAACATCGCATTTATTTAGTTTTCATAGTACATGACGCACGAAAATAACAAAAGGTTGACGTAAACAATTGAAATTTATTCAGAAAAGGTATTTCATCCTTGACTTCCTATTTGAGGATGCGCATAATGGTTTTGCCGATAATTTTTAAATCGTGACCGAGCGTTGGTCGTTTCAGATACTTCCTGTTGAGTTCAATTTTAGCGGGCATGATCTGATCGATATACGTCTTTCTTGGATTTTCACTTTCCCCCAACAACCTATTTTCATCAAAATATTGCAGTGAAGCGTAGTCCGTAATTCCAGGCTTTACACTCAATATATCGCGTTGTTCTTCAGTATATAGATTCGTGTATTCCCGCACTTCGGGCCGAGGACCCACAACGCTCATATCTCCTAAAAGGACATTCATAAACTGAGGAAATTCATCCATCTTATATTTCCGCAAAAAGTAGCCGATTCTTGTAATTCTGGGGTCTCGCATACCTACGGTGAGTTTTCCCGATTTGTCCGAGGATTGTTTCATGGTGCGAAACTTTAACAATTGAAAAGGCTCTCCATGCTGACCAATGCGTTCCTGGGTATAAAAGACACCTCCTTTACTCGAAGTAATTATCAAGATTGCTATAATTAGTCCGAAAGGGAAAAAAAATAGCAAAATGACCGTAGCAAAAAGCACATCGAATAGTCGCTTCATACTTCTCCTCATTTATGTCAATTCCTCTACTGACTGCACTACTGCATCGATAACCGTATTTACCTGATCATCCGTTAAATCATAATAAACAGGAAGCGAAATTTCATTGGAGTAACGTTCCAGAGCAATGGGATAATCTGATATACTAAAATCACGGCGTTTGTAAGCTGTCAATAAAGGCAGTGGTTGAAAATGCACATTAACAGCTACTCCCCTTTCTGCAACAGATTCAACAATAGCGTCACGCGTAGCTTCATCAATAGCTGGTATCCGAATTTGATACAGATGATAAGAACTCTCCTTCAGGGGTGTTTTATAAACTGGTAGTTCTGCCCAGTCACACTTTGAAAAAGCCGTTGTATAAAGCTCGAATATTTCCGCTCTCCTTTTTAAATTGGAGGAATAACGACGTAATTCCACCAACCCTATCGCCGCTTGAATGTCCGTCATATTGCATTTAAACCCAGGCTCTACTACATCATATTTCCAGGCACCTTTTTTCGTTTTTGCCAGTGCATCTTTGGATTGACCGTGGAGTATTTTAACACAAAATGCTTTGTAAATCGCTTCATGATCAAATGAATCGGGAAGTTGAAAACAGATGGCTCCACCCTCTGCTGTCGTTAGGTTTTTGACTGCATGAAACGAAAAAACCGTAATATCGGCTACACGACCCACCCGTTGATCTCCATAGAGCGCACCAAATGAATGTGCAGCATCGGCAATTACGATAGGGCGTCCTAGTTTTTCTTGTAATGCATTGTTCGGTTGAAAAGTCGACCTCATTTCCTCCGCAAGCTGAATAATTTCATCGTAATCACAAGGAAAACCACCAATATCAACAGGCACGATAGCTTTAGTTCTCGGACTCATGGCTTTTTCTATAGCTGTCACGCTAGCGTTAAAATCTTTCGAATCAATATCAACGAGTATCAGTTTCGCTCCGCTGTGTAACACGACATTTCCAGAGGCGCAATAGGTGTATGCCGGCAGGATCACCTCATCTCCCGCTCCAATCCCCCACCAATCGAGCAAGACCTGCATGCCGTTCGTCCAGGAATTCACGCAAACTGTGGTTTCACAACCGACGTAAGCCGTAATCTCTTTTTCAAACTGTTTAGTGCGCGGCCCCGTAGTAATCCACCCACTCATGAGTGCCTCAGTAACTTCTTTAACCGTCTCTTCATCTATTCGCGGTGGAGAAAATGGAATCATAGAAATGTAATTTTTACAAATGTAATGTTTCCCAACCGTTATTCAACAACATGACTGAGAATAGCAGCGTAATGCGCACCTAAAATCCATCTAAGCAAATTTGTCCTGAGAGAAAAACAGTTCAAAAAATGCTTTTTTGGGTTGGTTTTTGTTAAGAGCAAACTTTGATTCGTGCAGGCGCGCAAGGATTTGCGCTAGTGTTCATTGAAGGAATTCAGTAGAACCCCAGTGATCCGTTGAAAATCAGAGAAAAACCAATAGACAGGCCAAGAAAACAGGTTTTCTACAACACATTTTATCCTTCATTATCAAAAAATTGCTTGTCCATTCAGAAGCGCTTGACATAGAAGCATGCGGACAATTACAACCTTTTTTTCTTCTTTTTAAATTTTCGCCCCTTCCACATTAAAAAACCCGTAATTGGCAGGCTAGCAATCAACAAGCTGATGATAAAGACCAGAATCTTTCCAGGTAATCCCAGAATAGAACCCACATGAATATCATAATTGGCTCGCATGACAAAATCAGCAAAAGATCTATTTCGTGTGCTATTCCAAGCGTGATTAACCTCCAAAGCATCCATTGTATTTGGGTCGAAGTAATAGTAATCTACATCGTAATAGGTTTCCTCCGTTGGGTTAGCATTCACTGCAATTGCTTCTTTTTGGGACTCTGCAGGGTGCAGCTCAATCGAATGCGCGTCAGAAAACTGTTCATTCATTTTACCCCAGGCAAGGTCAATAGGCGCGTCGTCCTGCTGAATTGTGTCTCCGGAATATTTCGACTCTGGATTGTAATAATCGACATACTCATCTCCACCTGATATTGTGTAATAATACGCCTTTTTAAACCAAATAAATCCAAAGACAAGACCTGTAACGATTAAGAATAAAGCAACTACAGAAGCATACATTCCCAAAATGGAATGCAAATCATAGTTTCTCCTGCGCCATCGTGCTTTTTTCTTAACCACAAATTTATTTTTTTTCCACTGGTTTTTCTTTGGCCACCAAAGGTACAACCCAGAAAGAATAACAAATCCGAAAACTAAAGTAGCAGATGAAACGACTGTTCTTCCGATTGCTATTGGTAACCACAAATACATGTGACCCTCCAGAACAAAGGGGAAAAAGCCTTTGAGTTCATCTTTAATATTCAAAACACGACCTGTTTCAGGATTGATATAAACGGTGTAGTAGTATTCGTCTGCGACACTGAAGTAAATCACTTTAGTCGATCGACTGTCTTTCAAGTACTCAACAGAGTGTAGATGTTTATTCGGCAAAGTATCATTGGCAATATCAATTATTTTCGATGGAGCAAGGTGCGGTTCATTTGTTGCATGATAAAAACGGTAAGCATACAAAGCATCCTGAATTTCGTACTGGAAGGCATAAATTGCTCCTGTTAAAGCGACAATAAAAACGATAGGCCCGGAAATAAATCCGAGCCATCGATGTATTTTTTTTATTTTCTTTTTCATTAATGATTAAAAGTTGTAATTGAGTCCAATACTTACAGATCGTAACATTTGAGGTGTGATTGTCGACCATCCAGAATAATAGTAATCATTGGTTACATTATTCACTTTTAAATTAATTGACACCCTTTCCGTTCTATAAAAGAGCGATCCATCAACGATATGGTATGCCGGCAAGGCAAATGTTCCAATGTTATCGCGGTTCAACGTTAAATGTTGTCCTGCGGCATTTCCTCCTACTCCTATACCAAAACCTTTCAATATTCCAGCGGGTAAAGTATAACTAACCCAATAATTATATAGATTGGCAGGTCCTGCTTCTTCTGGGCGCATGTTCAAATACCCGGCATCAGGATTATCCTCTGTCACTTTAGACTCATTGTAGCTCGCTCCAGCAATGATATTTAAACCGTCTACGGGATTTGCAGTTAGCGAAATTTCAATGCCACTGCTCTCTACTTCACCGCGCTGAATTTTGTTATTGACATTATCTGGATCCTGCATCAACTTGTTACTAACAGTAATATTATAATAACTAGCAGATAGCGCCAATCGCTTATTGAAGATATCCGTTTTTAAGCCGGCCTCATACTGGTTAGCTTGTTCAGGATCAAATAATTCGAATCGTACGTTTGATCCATCGGCGTCTGCAACCTGTTGTGGGGCAATATTTGAGAACCCATTCATATAATTCGAAAATATAGATAACTCGTCTTCAATAATTTGATATACAGCCCCAAATTTAGGAGAGATCGCAAACTGTCCATCCGGCTGTTCTTCTTTCCACACATCAGAACTATTCCGAAAATTATCTACCCGAACGCTTGCCATTGCTGATAATTTATCGGTAAAATTCATCACATCTGAAACATAGGCACTCATCACCTCTGTTGACCCCATCATATTTCCTGCAAAGTTTCCTGCGAGTAAGTCATCTACTCCAGAACGCGTGAGATCCCCAGTATCTTCCTGCGAATTCAAGTTCACCGTACCATTCGCTACCCACGAAGAGCTCGAAGTTTGCTGCTCTGAACGATAATAATCAATACCAGCCACCAACTTATTTTCTATAAAACCAATATCAAAATTACCGATGAAATTCTGTTGAACGTCCAATGTTCTATTCTCTCCTTTTTGGTATGAAATAAAGCGCGAGTAGTTCTGTGCTTGACCATCTTGCGCAAATAAGTAATGATAATATCCATCTTGTTGAGTTACGTTAGAGGAAAGAATGGTCTGAGAAGTCCAGTTATCCGAAATTTCATAGTACGATTGTGCCTGAATACCATAGGACGGGTTTCTCATAGAAAGGTCTTCAGAAGTATAAGAGTTGCGGTAGTTTTGCTCAAACAATTCCATCGAATTTGTCGTCAATGGTGCATTTCTATTCAAGAAAATCATCGGTGCATTAACAGATTCAGCTTCTCTTATTTCGGTATTGATGACAAATCGCCACTTATCGGATGCTTCAAAAGAGAAAGAAGGTGCTAGAAAGAACGACTCTCCACCACCAGCATCCTGGAAATGTGCGCGTTTGTCGTAAGCTCCAACAATCCGCATACTTGCATTTTCAGATAACGGGTTGTTGATGTCAAGAGTCAAGCGGTTTTGACCAAAATTTCCTGCTACATATCCTACTGATCCGCCAAATTGTTCAAACGGCTTTTTTGTTGTGATGTTGATAAGTCCTCCATAGGAAATGACGGCACTTCCAAACAACGTTCCCGAAGGTCCCTTGATCACATCGATAGTTTCTATGTTGGCGGGATCCAATCCAGCACTCGTCAAATTGGGAACTCCATTGACCAATGTCGGTTGAACAGAAAAACCACGCATCGTGTAATATGCTGCACCATCTCCTGATCGTCCGGTAGACTCCCATAATTGGGTAACACCCGTAGCATTTTTGAGGCCTTGCTCCACAGTTGTTGCGACTTGCTCTTCGAGAAGTTCTTTTGGAACCGATTGATAGACTTGTGGATTTTCTATTTGTTTTAGCGGCATCTTCGCCACCGTGTTGTTTTGGGATCGGTGATAGCGGTTGCGGTAAACTCCCTGCACAACTACCTCCTCATACGTTTTCATAGACTCTTCCAGCTTGAAGTCGTGCTCCGTAGTCTCATTGGCAGAAATGGTTACTTTCTGTACCACTTTGTTCAATCCGTTCAAATAAGCAACTGCCTCGTACTCCCCCGGAGTAATGTTTCCGATACGATAAGTACCATCATCTTTCGAGACATCTCCCTTGTTTAACCTTTTTAAACTCACTTTTACAAACGGCGCTGGATTGCCATCTGAAGTTCTTACAACTCCCTTTAACGCCCCTTTTTGAGCGACAAGCTGACTTGAAATCAGCATTACTAAAATGAATAATTTTGTTCTCATTGTTTATAAATTTTGTGCAAAAATCTTATTTAGATTCATTCTTAACAATACCTTGTTTAGGGTATTTTTTACCAAGTTCGTTGCTAGGGATTGATAAGTCGTTGAAATCTAACAACATCCGATCTGGACAAATCTAAAAAGTGAAAAGTTCAAAAAATCAATTGGGAGATATCCGTTATCTCTAAAAAGATCGAAAAAACAAGAAATATTTCTATATTCAACAAAATTATGGAATCAATTGATCAAAATAATAGTAGTTCTTCGAGTCCGATAGGTATGGCTACAGGTTCTCTTTTGTTTACGGGAGAACAGAAAATGGATACGCCGCAGATTGATTTAACAGCTTACAAAAGTCAACAACACAAAACCTCCTCTTACGACAGCATTGAAAAAACTTGAGAAACTCGAATCCAACTACATCGAAAGTGAAACGAAATTATTTGTTCGGGATTTATACGACCATACGATACAAGTCATTGAAACGATCGAGGTTTTTCGTGAATCAGCTAGTGGGTTACTGGATTTGTACATGAACAGTATTTCGAATCGCATGAACAATGTAATGAAAGTACTCACCAATGTTTCGACTATTTTTATACCACTCACGTTTATTGCAGGCGTGTATGGCATGAACTTCCAGCATATGCCCGAGCTCGAATACAGAAACGGATATTGGTTTGTCTTGCTTTTTATGGTGCTTATTTCGATCATAATGATTATCTTTTTCAAGCGAAAAAAATGGATATGAAGCCCCAGAAACAAATAATAGGTAAAGATGATATAGCTGATCTGCCCGCGTTTGAGCTCGAGAACGTAAAAGTCAAAACGGATTCAGGTGCATACACGTGTACTATACACTGCTCTCACATTGATGAAACATCAGATGGGTTGGAAGTTATTTTTTTAGCTGAGGATGAACAGGGATTTACAGGCAAAAAGAGAATAATCCCCGTCTATCAGCGGAAAAAAGTGCGCAGTTCAAGTGGAGAGTTACAAGAACGGTATATTATTCAAGGTAATATTGTTTTATTTGGCAAGACATATAACACAGAATTTACATTATCACGTCGCGATTTAATGCGATATCCCGTACTTTTGGGGCGGAAATTGTTGAATCATCGCTTTTTGATTGATACAGCAGAATCGAATAATTCGTATCATATGAAAAATAAAATTAACGCATGAAAATTGGTATTCTAAGCAGAAATGCAAATCTTTATTCAACGCGCCGACTCGTTGAAGCGAGTTTAAAACATGGCCATGAGGTGGATGTTATCGATCACCTCAAGTGTAATATACTCATCGAGGAAGAGCAGCCTCAGCTTTATTACAACGATCATTATTTAAAAAATTATGATGCAATCATTCCAAGAATTGGAGCGTCTGTCACCTTTTACGGTACAGCAGTGGTGCGTCAATTTGAAATGATGGGTGTTTTTTCAGCTGTGCGATCGCGAGGTTTAACAGATTCACGCGATAAACTCCGTTCGTTACAACTCTTAACGAAATCGGGAATCGGCATGCCCAAAACGGTATTCACCAATTACTCTAAAAACGTAGAGAGCGTTATCGATTCAGTCGGAGGAGTTCCCGTAGTGATTAAGTTGCTGGAAGGAACGCAAGGTTTGGGTGTTGTGCTCGCGGATTCGAAAAAGGCAGCAACATCTGTACTCGAGGCTTTTAATGGACTAAAAGCGCGTGTTATTGTTCAAGAGTTTATCAAAGAGTCTGCGGGTGCTGATCTACGTGCTTTTGTAGTGGATGGTAAAGTTGTCGGTGCCATGAAGCGTCAAGGTAAGACAGGAGAATTCCGTTCCAATTTGCATCGCGGAGGATCATCACAAGTGGTTGAATTGAGTGAGGCCGAGGAAAAAACGGCTATTCGATCGGCAAAGGCTTTGAATTTAGGCGTAGCTGGAGTAGACATGCTGCAATCAAGTCGCGGACCTTTGGTGCTCGAAGTGAATTCATCTCCCGGACTCGAGGGCATTGAACGGGCAACACATCATGATATAGCTGGTGAAATTATCAGTTATGTTGAACGAAATGCACGATAATGAGAAAAAGACCTTCCCTCGAATTATTAGGAACAGAAATAAAACCAGGAAAAGGGGGCCGCGTTATGCTGGAGGTGGCTAAACTCCACACGAATACGCCGATTCAAATCCCTGTCATTATCCAACATGCAAGAAAGAAAGGACCAACACTTCTTTTACTAGCAGGGTTGCACGGTGATGAAATTAATGGAACAGAAGTCGTGCGGCGCATGATTAAAAAAGGCTGGAATAAACCCAATCATGGAACAGTGATTTGTATTCCTGTATTTAATATTTTTGGATTTTTGAACCACTCGCGTGAATTTCCCGATGGGCGGGATCTCAACAGATCATTTCCCGGCACCAAAAACGGTTCACTGGCCAGTCAATTTGCCTACATTTTTATGAAAGAAATTGCTCCGCTGGTTGACGTTGTGATCGACTACCATACCGGAGCTGCACAACGACATAACTATCCACAAACGCGGTGTGATTTTCGCGATGATGCCACTAAAGAGTTGTGTGAGGTCTTCAATGCTCCTTACATTTTGGACTCGAAGTTAATCACAAAGTCGATTCGCCACGCAGTTTCCAAGATAGGTAAACAATATATATTGTTTGAAGGCGGTAAATCAAACCGTATCGATAACTTTATCGTTGATGAGGCCATAGCTGGCACAAAAAGAGTCATGACCCACCTTGGCATGCGTTATTTTGAGGAGCTGCAGGAACAATCCGGTCGAATTATTCGCGATTCGCGGTGGCTGCGGGCCAGCAATTCAGGAATGCTGAATTTACGTATTGAAAATGGGCAGTTTGTAGAAAAGGGAACTATCCTGGCTACAATCGCCGATCCTTACGGTAAATTCGAGCGATCAGTCAAAGCACCATTTGAAGGTTACATTTTCAATGTCAACGAAATGCCTTTAGTTAATAAAGGAGATGCGTTATTTCATATGGGGAGATCTCAATAGATTTAAATCTGATAGACGATTCCGATATCCAAGTAAGATCAATACGAAAGCTACGGGTACAATTCCAGCTTGTGTTTCCAGGAAGGCTTCTGGCAGAGCCGCCATAAACAGTATGAATATAATCCAGTTCTGAGTAGCTCTTTGTTTTCTTTTTTTAATCGATATTGCCAACAAATAGGCTAGTAATAAAAATATTAAACCAAAAAGACCGACGGCTACATGACTATTTAAAAATTGGTTGTGGCTGTTCAAATTCTTATCGGCGACAGCTATATACCCTTTTTTATAATTCAACTCTTGCAGCTCGTCCTTCACATCACCTGAGCCTACACCAAACCAAAAATTCTCTTCGATAAGGTCTATAGCGGTGTCCCACATTAGAATTCTGGCGGTAGTACTTTGGATGTTTTCTTTATTCATTTCTTCTATAGGCGTAAACATATTATCTGTCGTTCTTGCAATGCGCGAACTTAACTGAGGAATCACACGATTAGCAATAAAAAGACCTCCGACAAGCATCAAAATAATTCCGGCTAGATAAATCTTACGTTTTATAGGTAGCGCTAACTGATACAAAAAATACAATGTCACTATTAAACTAAGGAGAATACCTATTTTAGAAGCAGTCATGAATATGCTTACTAAAATGATCAATAATCCGACGTATTTGAAGGGCTTCGCTGGATTTGTCTTGATGGTATTTGCCCATAGTAAGACATAAGCGATCGTGAGGTAAATACTCCAATACCCACGATGCATAAAGTGGCTCAATCGCTCACCGAATAGATAATGATGAATATTGGTTGCTATGTATTTATCAATCGATAAGATCAAATTTAAAGCTATTGATATAAAAACTGCTATAATAAATATAGTTGTTGTTACCTTCCAGTTAACTCTTGGCTGAAAGAATAGAAAAAACAAGGGAAAAACTATGAAGGAGGCTTTCATTCCAACATCCATTAATGCAAAGTCCATGTTATCGGTATAAATGAAGCTTATAAAATGCATTAAGTAAAAACAGACGAACCAAATTGCTGGATTCTTCCAGTAGAGTTTCCTTTTCAAAAGTTCAATCCCTGAAAATTGACGTCGAATCAGTTGTTCTGCAAACATGATCATTATTACCAGACTGTATAGATTAGGAAATAATGGAATCATAAACGCCAATAAGGGAACACCTATATCGTAATTACGAATAAAATATGACAGGTTAATATTCTTCACAGTCCATCCTATTTAATACAGATCATCAATATTATTTTCAAGAAAGTGGAGCGTCTTTCTACAATCACGTTCAGCAGTTTCTAAATTTAGAATATGCGCTGATTTTTCTTGTGCCACAGGGAATAGATCAATATTCAGTCCCCATTGCTCAAAATCTTTTTCCACCGGGTGAATTGGAGATTCAAACCAGTCTCCCAACCGTACTTTTGCCTTCTCAGCTTTCTCTTTAAACTTAACTTTATCTTTTACAAAAATGGGATACTTTAAAAAAGCATGATTAACGAGATCTTCATCTGAATAATGCCATTTATTATATTTTTTCATCCAATTATTAAAACGAATACCATTCTGTCTTCGCTGTACCAAATCTCTCGGCAGGGATTGTAACGCTTTAATCCCCATCTTATTCTGCACAGTGGTCGATGATAAAAAGTAGTTTTGCGGTATATCTGTTGAAGTCAGCTCGATACTTTCCGAAGAACCTGTGACAATACCTTTCTTGCTCAGTTTTCGATAGGTATTCAACGCAAACCAGTAAGTACTGTCATGCAGCAGATATTTTTTGACCTGTATTAGTATATTCAACATATACCGATCTCGTTTAGTTGGCATTTCAAGTGCTTTGTTCACTTGTTGAATATCCGCTATTAAACTCTTATCATTAAGCAGCGAAAACCCTCCAATTCCTGTAGAAAATGGCTTATTCCATTGTGTAGAATAGAATGCTGCGTCACAAAAACTCCCGTTGGGTTTATTGTCAAACATCCCTCCAAACCCGTGCGTACAATCTTCTATTGTTCGGATCTCTTTTTCTTTTGCGTACTGTGAAATTGACTTTACCTCATTCGACAATCCAAAGGTATTTTGAACAATAATACACTTGGTATTACTTGTTGTTACCTCTGAAATCTTATCAAGTGTAGTATTCAGCGTCGAAGGATCAATATCTACATAAACGGGTTTTGCCCCTAAGTATAAAATGGCATTGGGAACAACTACACACGTAAATGCAGGAAGGATGACCTCATCACCTTTTCCAATGCCCATAGCCTTTAGGATTGCATATAATGCTACTCTCCCTTTCCAGTACAAAAATAGCTGTCTAGATTCCAAATCCAGGAATTTTGCTATCGCTGCCTTATAATGTTGTTTATATTTCATTTTTTTAAAACATCTGTGACGTGGAATAGCCCAATAAGAGAGCCCAAACCATAGGAGATATGAAGAACAATAAAGGTAAAGAAAAGATGAAAAACGGAGGTTTCCCTGCGATCCATTGAAAAAGAAACGAAGCCAACCAGCAAAAAGTATAGGAGTAATGAAGCAAGACTAACTAATAAAAAAGGTTGATAAAAGAATGACAGGATTACTGGAAGTACTAAAGATAAAATAAAACACAATGGGATAAAGTGCCTCAAACTGAGTGATCCAAAATTGTGTGTTAGGTAAACCGTTTTTAAATTCCAAAGACCATTTTTATAATTATTATTGAATAATTCACTCCAGGTTTCTCTAGCGAAATAGGTACATTTTACCGTAGGAATAAGGAACACTTTACCTCCTTTGTTTTTTATACGTTTATTAAGTTCTATGTCCTGATTCCTGATCAATCTTGGATCATAGCCTCCAACTTCTCGTAAAACACTTTTGTCGAAACATCCAAATGGAACAGTGTCTACTTCCAGTACTTCATCTACCCCTACTCGAAAGAGTCCATTCCCTACTCCTAATTTATGAGAAAGTACTCTAACAATTGCTTGACTCTTTGGGTTCTTTGACTTGCAATCTGTATTTATTAATGCTCCTACATTGGCCGCATTGAGTTTGTTCTTCCAGTGTACTAATTCAGTAATATAGTTTTTAGGATATTTAGCATGTGCATCTAATCGGATGATCGTATCTCCTAATGCTTTATCGATTCCAAGATTCATAGCAATAGGAACAATCTTGTCAGGATTAAAAAGAAGCTTAACATTGTCAAACTCATCCTGCAGATTCTGGACAATTGAAACAGTACTGTCTGTGGAGTTTCCATCTACAACGATCACCTCCATCTTATCAGCGGGAAATTCTGCCGCTAATATTGAACGTAAACACTGCTCGATGTAGCGTTGCTCATTAAGACAGGGAATAATGACTGATACTTTAACCATAACAAAAGCAAAATAACACATTTCTCGTTAGATTCTGCTTTATTTTTTCTTATTTCTACCTCTAAATGATTCCGTAAAGATCAAAAGAATTATCTTCGCAATAGAGACACATGTATATGGGCTTACTTAAATTATACTACAAAGTATTCAAGAAAAACAAACCGGTACCATACTATGCTAACTATAGTATCTTAAAGATTATATGGATTCCTGTACGAAAGTACATCAATGTGGTTCTCATTCCTAACACGCCGTTCAATAAGCTGCGCATTCTTTTGTATAGAATGATCGGTTATAAAATAGGAAAGAATGTTTTTATCGGTATGAAGTGTTACCTCGACGATCTTGAACCTCATAATACAACAATTGAGAACAACGTCACTATATCTTATGGTGTTTACTTTACACTCCATGGGAAAGGACAATCCAGGACTTTCATACATATTAAAACAAAGAGTTACGTAGGTATGGGGGCACAATTAATAGGAAAAAAGAACGGACTTACTATTGGTGAAGGTGCAGCAGTAGGTGCTGGTAGCGTTGTCGTTAAAGACATCCCAAACAACGAAGTGTATGCTGGTAACCCTGCAAAGAAGATCCGTTAGATCTTTTCAATGAATTCAACTAGTTTTTTAGATTCTGCTTTCCAACTGTATTTTTCTGCATTTTCTACGCATGAGAGATGAAGGTTTTGATAATATTCTTCATCTTCGATCAGTTTTATAATGGCTTCTGCTATTTTCGCCGACTTCTTGGGTTGAACAAACACCCCACTTCCTTGAAAATAAGGTCTCCAGTAGGAAAAATCACTTAATACGAAAGGTGTTCCCGCTGCCATATATTCGAATCCTTTGGTTGGTAAACTTGTCAAATAATTTTCCATAGGATGTAACACAGATAGACCTATCTTAGAGCGCCCGACAATCTTAGCAACCTCGTCACTTTGGATATACCCTAAATAATCAACACGACTCCATTCCTGTAACTGTTTACATTCCTCATAAAGCGACTCAGGTGTGAAACTTCCGATCAATTTTAGGCGGTAATTCTCTGGTAACTGTCCGATTGCCTTGATATAATCCACGACACCTCGCTCAACAGTTAAACTACCTACGTATATGATCCAATCTTCGCGTTTATCAATATCCCGGGCATTAGCTCTCCAGGTCTCAATAGTTGGGAAATTGCGAATAGTGATTTTATTTTGACATGAAAATTTTTCGGTAATCTCGTCAATTACTGAGATCAAACCGTCAAGCTTCTTTACTTTAGCTTTTTCCAGTTTATTGTATACACGTGCAATAATCTTTCGCAAAAACAATGGACCTAGCCAGGATTTATAGAGTATTTGTTTAGGTACGTCTTCATGACTATCAAAAACAACTTTTTTCCCGCGTTTTTTTAGTCTCACTCCTATTCCCAGAAGTTCTGGATCATGAAATTCATAGACATCTGCTTCCAGTTTTACGATCTCACGAAACATAATTTGTTTACCCTTGAAGTAACGTGCAAAGCGTTTCATTCGAAAAGTACCAATATCAATGATCTCAACACCGTCTTTTATTTCATTTCCCAAGCCATCCGCTACAACCAAGACTACCTCATGTCCAGCTTGCGCTAAAGCTACACATGTTTTATAAAAGACGCGTACATCGTTACGAGGATGAACCGTTGTGAATTGACAAAGCTTCATGGTTTAAACATTTTTTATAACATCATTTATTCACATCATTTAAGCTTATTTCCCTCGGCATTAAAAAAGCTATTATAAGTAAAAGAAAAACCCCGTGTGTTAAAAGCCCAGTTAGAAGACCTCCTCCAATAAAAACTCTCAAACCTAGTATTACAAGCGTCCAAATAATAAATTTGTTTTTCCCGTAACTCAACCAGTCAAATGCTTTAAGCAGAAAGGAAAAAATGAGGGACCATATGAAAAGTCCTAGGAATCCGAAATGAGAGAAGCCATCGGCAACAATACCATTATTGGCCGACATCTCTGGTTTATTAAAATAATATTCTCCGATAAGGTGTGGTGGAGATGAATTAAAAGGATAATAAAAAAATGGTTCTAAGACACTATTGGAAAGGTATAAATGGTTGTTTTGAAAAAAGTCGTAATAGTAGAAGGAAATTTGAGCAGGTACATATAAGGTACGTCGGACAAATAGACTGATTATTAACTGTTCATCAAAAATCAAAAATATAACTAAAGATATTGCTGTGGTCAATGCGAAAATCCTTATCAAATTGAGAAAAAAATCACTTGATCTAATCAACCATATCGTACCAATTATAGCAGGTATCATCATTAAATAACTTTTATGACCTGTAATAGAAAATAGCAATATAATTAAGATGGATACCAGAATTGACATCCAATTAACATAATTTTGCTTAGATATTATTGCATATATTAAAAGAAAAGGCAAAAAGATTTTTCCTAACCAATTAATGATGTATCCTGCAAAAGGGACAACCCCTGTTGGATTTTCTTCTCGCAAACCATAAACATCCAACAGACTGAAGTTAAATTTCACATCCGCATAAATAAAAATAAGCGCAAATATCACAAAAACGACGCCTCCAACATAGGTAGCTAATCTATTGATTTTCAAATTTTTATTATGCACTATCATTTTCCAGTTAAAATCCACTTTTTGAATCACATAAACAATGGCCCAAAAACCTGTAAAAGCAAAAAACCAAGTGTAACTATCATTGGTCATCGCGAAAAATGACGCAAATGGTATATATACTGCAATAAAAAAGAATTGAGAAATACTCCCAGATAAGGTTCTGCTTTTAATTGGTATCAACTTCAATAAAAGGTACGTGGCTATATGGGAAAGCACATATTTAAAAATATTGAATTCAATTTGAAAACCAGAATAATAATATATTCTATCAAGATATACTATAAAAGAAAAATCCAGCAGTAATCGGAAAATGAAAATTTCGATTTCACGTTTATAGCGACTAATTAATTTTTTTAATGCAGCTCTATCTGGAAGATTTAAATTTTCCATTTTATACTAGTCGCTTTTCTTGACTACGGCATTAAAAAAAACAATAAAAAAAGCGATCAATAAACCTACAAGAACACCTAATATTGTTTTTTTAAGAACATTTTCTTTCACTGGTCGATGAGGACGTTCCGGAGGGATGTAAGTACTCGTGACTTGATTCACAAAAGATGTTTTGGGAAATAATTCTTTTGCTGAGGTATTTAATAATTGCTGCTCTGTTTCTTCCAATACATCAATTTCACTTTTCGTAAGGGAGCGATTCATATTAAATGAAACCAGTAAACTATCGTATACCAAATGCTCTCGACTTAATAAATCATTTAAGTTGAACGAGACTCCAAGCTTTCTCAGTTCGTCAAATTGTATTTTATTAATTCGTGCGGGAGAATTCGTTTTATCTAATTTATTGAGCCCCTCAATTTTTTTATTTAACAATTTTACGTCATTTTTTTTACGCAAAATATCATTTCTCATTTTTACAATAAATTGATTACGCGCCTCCTTCTTGAGATATAAATCGATGCTCGTAAAAAAACTATCCATGAACTGCTCAAAGTAATAGGCTAAGCTATCATTTTTTTCTCGTCTCATTATGAATTGAATCGTCGATTGGTCTTGGGATTCTAAAGAATAATCCACCTGTAATCCACGATAACGAAAATGCTCTGAATCTAGAATCTTAAGGTAATC
>CAYFTH010000042.1:0-22651 GCA_964346075.1 uncultured Fluviicola sp.
TCTTGTGTTACCTCAGCTTCTTCTACACCCAACTTATCAATGATAATTGATACAACTCTTGATTTAATATCAGACATTTTTTTTCTTTTTAAAGGGTTTATTCAGCTTGCAAAGAAATAATTTATGTTTTGAAATTCAAAATTTCTTTGCAAAATAATGTTTGTCACGACTGTCAATCGTTATGGAAAGCTGCGCACAGTGCTACAATATATACGCATACTATTTTTCTTAAAGCACGATTTAATTTACTTTTGACACATGATTGGTGCTGGTTTCATACAACAAATGATCAACACAATGCGAGATAATAGTGCATTGCTAGCTTCAAAAAGACGGAAAAATAGAACTGCGGATGATAGCAGAGCTGGTAAAACTCGGCTGAAGTTCCCAAAAGGAGATCCTGCTCGCATCAATAGAAGTAAAATAAAATACACGCAACAATCAAAAGTACAGTGGATACTGATCTATCTATTTTTAGGGTTATTTTTTGGTGCAATTCTCACTTGGGTGTTCATTTAATTTTCGTTAGCTCGTCGGGTCAAAGTAACTCCAATATTCGTTGCACTAGTGTAAATGTTCATACAAGAAATTCAACAAAAAAGATCTACCATTTGCCTTACCGAAATGGTTTAAAATATAATGTCTGAGTTCATTAAAGACGATGGGTGTCTGTGGGAATGTGCTAACTTTGTAAAAAAAGAAATCATTCTTATGAAAATCAGTTCGGCCAAATTTGTTATTAGTAATACTGAGATTGAGAAATGTCCTGCACCGGATCGTCCCGAATACGCATTTATAGGTCGGTCAAATGTAGGGAAGTCATCGCTCATAAATATGTTAGTAAATAATAAAAAATTGGCAAAAACATCTGGAAGACCGGGAAAAACCCAGCTCATTAATCATTTTGAAATTAATGAATCGTGGTACCTTGTTGATTTACCTGGCTACGGTTATGCGAAATCCTCAAAAATGAATCGTTACAAATGGTCGAAATTTATAGAGGAGTATCTGCGTACACGGGAAAATCTTATGAATACGTTTGTTTTAATTGATAGCCGTCACGAACCGCAGAAAAATGATTTAGAATTTATGAACTGGTGTGGCCACAATGAGATTCCATTTTCGATTGTATTTACAAAGATGGATAAATTATCCAGTTCTAAATTGCAGAAAAATTTAGCTGTATACCGCAAAGAGATGATGAAAGTCTGGGCGGAAATGCCTCCTGTTTTCACTACTTCAAGTGAATCTGCTTTTGGCCGTGAGAAAATACTGAATTACATTGAAGAGATCAATCAAATGTATTTTCAAACCAAGAAGCATTAACCGAAAATGCGCCAACGACTCTTATAGATGGAAGTACGAAAGTCATCTAAGATTTCGCTTCCATTACGTCCGCGAAATTTACGAATGAATTTGAAGTAACCTTTACTTTGCTTGCGATCGAATTCTTGCTCAAAAACAGGTATAATTGCCAGAAAGAAAATAGTTAGATCTGCAGTTTGAATAGGTTGTAGCACATCTTCCAAAGCTATTGGTTCAGCAAGCAGGAGGTATTTCTGTTGCATGCTTTCGGAAAGTGCCTCTGGCGGGTTGCCGTTGGAAAACGTATGTCCCGGTCCATACCATGTTTGCTTTTCAATGACATGATTGGCGAGTTTTTTGATCTTTTCAATCGGCCAATTCATTTTTGGATTATTCACTTCTTCGATTTCCCAATAACTCGGTAAGGCAAAATAGATCTCATTGTGCATTCGATCTTCGTACTTTTCGGGAACGGGCATGCTATAATTCGACAGGCCATTCGTCATAAGCACTTTGACCGGGATTTTAGATTCAATATCAAGCAAAAGTAAATTGATACTTTCCCCTGTTTTGTCTGGTAGTTCGTGAACGCGATGTTCACCAATACGTTCACTTAAAGCTTGGGCAAGTGATGTCATTTATGTAAAAAAATTATGGTATCCACTTAATGTTTTTAAAATCGGGCTTGCGTTTTTCCAGGAAGGCATTCCTGCCCTCCTTGGCTTCATCTGTCATGTAGGCTAAACGCGTCGCTTCACCAGCAAACACTTGTTGACCAACCATTCCATCGTCCGTAAGATTGAATGCAAACTTTAGCATTTTGATTGATGTAGGTGATTTTTCCAGTATCTCCTGGGCCCATTCATATGCTGTGGTTTCTAAATCCGCGTGTGGTATGGAGGCATTGACCATCCCCATATCTACGGCATCATCGGCTGAATAATTTCGTCCTAAAAAGAAAATTTCACGCGCCTTTTTTTGTCCTACCATTTTAGCCAGGTAGGCAGAGCCATATCCACCATCAAAACTTGTAACGTCTGCATCTGTCTGTTTGAAAATAGCGTGTTCCTTACTCGCAAGGGTCATGTCGCAAACGACGTGTAGTGAATGCCCTCCTCCTACACACCAGCCGGGAACTACGGCAATCACGACCTTTGGCATGAAGCGTATGAGGCGTTGGACTTCGAGAATGTTGAGTCGCGGCATACCTGCATCATCTACGTAGCCCTGGTGTCCTCGTGAATTCTGATCACCGCCGCTACAGAAAGAATAGACGCCGTCTTTTGTCGACGGGCCTTCAGCTGAAAAAAGTACTACTCCAATATTAGTGTCTTCACGCGCGTCCAATAAAGCTTCATATAATTCTCCTACGGTTTGCGGGCGAAATGCATTGCGTACATTCGGACGGTTGAATGCTATTCTCGCGACTTGCCCCGACTTTTTATAAGTGATGTCTTCGTATTCTTTAACTATTTTCCAGTTTGCCGTTGCCATACGTAATGTTTTTGCCGTGAAGGTAATGATTTTTGATAGTAAAACATTAGAAAGACGAAGAGTTGGACGTTAATTTTGTTGGAGCGTATAGGTTCTGCTTTTCTTTAGAATAAGGTTATAAGGGTATTGCCACGTGGCTTTTAGTAAGCATTAAATACGGTCTGATTAAAGTTCCAAATTGACGTGCCACCCCCTTTTGCTGAGTACATGGTAATAATTGATAAGAGCGTTAGCTGATTTGAAATGGTGTTGTGGTGACTTAATTTTTAATTGTGAAGGACCTGTAGCCTCGATACCGGGTTGAAAGTGATGACCTTTAGTGCTTACTTTTTCTTCCAGGAAGAGCATGAGTTTCCGAAGTGTTTCTACACCTTCATTATCGGATATTGGAAAATCGCTTGAGTTAACCGATCGTATAAATGTTATTTTTTCTTTAGCCCGCGACATGAGTACATTCAACCTTCGATGTCCCTGCTCTTGATTTAAAGGCCCGAAACGCATGTGGAAATCTCCAGCTTCGTTTGGCGCATAACCCATGCTGATAATTAAATGGGAACACTGGTCACCCTGAACATTTTCTAAGGAATGAACAAAACCGGGTTGATCGCCCTCCATAAGTACATCTCGAATCTTTTCGGGTATGTGACTCAGTATAGCATCTAATTGAGTTTGACTAAAGGCTACGATTCCGAGTTCCTGCTTTCCATGCTTCATGCAATGTTGAATTTCTTCTGCTGCAATTTGCGCTTCGCTTTGATTGATGCGGTTTATGAATTGCCCATCTGCATTGACAACTGTAATAGGTTGTGACGTAGACGGTTTTGGAAATGGGGTCAGTTTGTTTGCGTAGAAATGGCGATTACTGAATGCAATCAGACGTTCGTGGGAAGATCGGTAGTGGTTGGTAAGCATTAAGTTTTTCCAGTAGAAACTTGCTTGATGTAATAGATCGTGTGTCGCTGTATGATGTTGCCTAAAATAATAATGGGGTGCCATTTGTTGTTGATCTCCAGCAATTACAACGCGCCGGCTGCGTTCCAGGCTCCCAACCGCATGAGGCAGTGGTAGTTGACTAGCTTCATCAAACATGACCAAATCGAAATACTGATTGATAGGGAGGCTTTTTGCTACCGTGTAAGGGCTGCATAGAAATAGAGGGTGGAGCAACGTAATCCATTTTCTTGCTTCGGTTTCCAACAAATCATGAATACTTGGGAAACTTCGTGATTTTCCAAATGCCTTTACCAGTATGGATTTTCCTTTTCTTAGTTCTTTCTTGAGTGCTTTTTTCTCCGTAGTTAATTTTCGCGCTGGAATTTGCAATAGCGATTGGTAATAGTTGAATTTTTCGACCCTGTCATTTTTGATAAACTCAGCGAATGCTTGGTGTTCATCGCTTTTTAAACCAATAATATGATTCATCCGCTCAATGATGGTGTCGCTTTTCATCTGGGCTATTTGTGGATACCTTCCTTTCAGTTGTTTCCAATGACTATGGTAAATAACTTCCTCTACTGCTTCTACCGATGAGCAATGGCGGCTAATTTTTTTTGTACTGTCGCAGATCATTGCTATCGCTGATGAACGGGCCGCAATTTCACCGAGCTCATCGCAGATGCCAGCAACAATAGGTCGAATGGGCTGGGCTGGATCAATGAGGAGGTAATGACCTATGAGTTGATTCAATTCGTTGAGTTGTTGGGATAATCGCTTGTAGTGTGTAAGCGCATCATGAGCGCAATTCACCAAAGAACGAATGATGTTTTCATCAACTTGCTGCGTTTTTCGTATAACGTATCGAATGTGTTCCAATTCACGTGGGTCAGTTGATACACCGAGTTGCCGAAGCGCTTGTTTAACAGGGATAAGTTCTTCTTGCTTCTGCTTTAAACGAACGAGATTTTGCAGCGTTGACTGTGCATCATTCAAATTAAGGTCCGTGAATTTCATGAGTTTCCTGCGCTGAAACTTGCTGCGAAGGTTGAAAGGGGTTGAAGTTGATAAGGTTTTGATATATTCTTGTAGTTCTGAAAGGCTAAAGGTTTTGGTCCAATGTTTTTTTTCTTCTTCTAACAATTTACACTCCTCCTGGATACTTAAGAAGTGATCGTAATACTTTAAAAACTGCTTTTGTTCCTTACTTTTTATGTCGAAAATAGCAGGAGGGATAAGGGTGTCATCATAAAAGAATAGCGCGGCGGCTCCCGATTTACGCATGAGCTCGTCGATCTCTTTTCTATTGAGATCTGGCTGATCTATGGTGTCTATTAAAAATAATATCCGTTGCAGGGCTTTTTCAAGATGATTAATAGCGTGAGCATTTTTATTAGACTTGATATAAGTCCAGCTGTTAAAAGCTTTATCTTCTCTGAATAAGTCAATCAATACACGTTTTTCTTGGTCCCATTTAGGAATGTCGGGTACTTCAGCCGTAAAGGGCGTTTCTATTTCCCTCATTTTGTTGAACCTTGCCATAAATACGGAAAAACTAACACCGCCGATGAGGTCATGTTGTCTCAACCGCTCTAGTGTTAAATTGAGGGCATCGATGACGAGTTGGGAGCGACGAACAAAGGGTTTTCCAGTCGAGGTGTGATTTTCTAAAAATTTCCAGGTGCTTTTGAGTGATGCAATGAAATCCTTTGCGTTAAGTTTATGATGATGAAGCAGGCAAAAGTGATGGAGCTGATGCGTTTTGAGTTGATCGTAAATAACTTCCAAAGCTACTTTTTTCTCTGCAACGAGTAAAGCGCTTTGACCGCTCCCCAATGCCTTACCCATAAGATTTGCAATAACCTGGGATTTGCCCGTTCCCGGTGGCCCCTGTAAAACGAGATGTTGTTTTTCTGCAGTTTCTAAAACCTGGAGTTGATCATCATCCGTATGAAACAACGTGCCTTCATGCAATGGAATGGAGCTGTCTTTTGGTACGGATTCTCCAAAAATTTGAGACACGTTCTGCGAAGGCGACTGCAGTTGTTCGATCTGCTCCAGTTCTTTCACTAGAATGAACCGATGAGGGTGAAAATTAGCATACCATTGTCCCTCTTCGATGTTGAAGTCCAGCCCTTTTGCCGACACCTTTGATTCGAATTCCTCTAATGATGAGATGTTGCTCTCTAAAGCAAGCATTTTAATCAGAAATGGGTTGGTGTAATAAGGTTCTGTTTGTTCAATCTCATAAGATTTGTTATACCTATTTCGTTTGATGGAACAGTTTGCAATAAAAACGGGAGAGCAATAGGAATTCTTCTCGAATTCGAAGCTTATGCAATAGGCTCCAACACCAAAAACAGGAGTTCCCGATTCTTTAATCGATTGACGATGTTCTTTGAATAATTTATTGCTGAGGGGTCCCTGAGGCACGCGTTGTTTTTGCTCAAAATCGATGCGTTCAGAGAGCCGAAAGGCATTTTTTTCTTCGGTCAGATTGACGAGTACATCACGCTTGTTGGGAGCGAGTAATGCTTCTTTCCATTTTGCTATTTCTTGCTTGAATTCCATTGCAGGTGTACCTGCTAAGTTAGCAATATTTTAAGTAGAAGAGTTGCATTTTTTGTGATCAATCCGCACGAGGAAGTATTTTTCTATTTGTGTGTAAAATCTTACTTTTGAATAACTGTGCATCAATTCTAACTTAAAAAAATGAAAACATTATTAAATCAATTACTTTTACTTCAAGTTATTTTAATACTCGCCTCAACTACTTATTGCCAGATGGAATTGAAGACAGGTGTGTCTGGAAGTTATATTCCTGCTCACGGACACTCATCAGAGCTTGGAGCACAATTAGAGTTCGGGTTTATTCCCCAAAAAATATTTTCAGCAGGACTTTATGGTTCTTACGCTAACATATTTTCCTACCGTGACAAACATTATATTTTATCTACTGGAGCAGTGTTTGAATGGCGTTTTCAAGTAAATGATAAAATGAAAATCATACCTTTAATAAACTTTCCGGTAGGTTATAGTTCAGAATATGAGCAACACTATTACAAATATGGAGACTACAACCAACACGAAAAAAATATTAATCGAAAAACAGAAGGAATTTCAGCGGCCTTAAGATTCGGGTTTGTTACGAATTTTGAAACAACAGGTGATTTTCAATTGCAGTTTGATATCGGTTTTTTGAGGCAATCAATGAGGTTCGAGTTATTCAAAGAAACAGAGATTGCCTTCTTCCAATCGAGATTATTGTTAGTCTATGGTTTATAGTACTGTTTCTACCTTATCAAATACATCTTCTATAATTGATAAAATACGTTGATACATCAAATGAATGGTGATATAGCGAATTTCCATCTAATTGAGGTTTCTCTTTGGCAAGTTGAACTCCGAAATGATCGTTTTCTATCTCAGCAACATTTATTAATTGTATTTCAACCTATACGAGTGCGATCCATTTCGTTGTCAGTATTCGCATTACAAATTTGATAATAGGTTGACATGATTTGAGGGATGATATCATCGAGTGGTTGATTGCTTCAAGCATACGCAGAGACATGTTGAACCTTTGCAATGAGACTATACTGTTTTATCCATTCACTTGTCCTCGATATTTATTACTTTTGAAAAAAATAGATAACTATGGGATGTTCAAGTTGTAGCAGTGGAGGAGGAATGCCTCGCGGTTGCAAAAATAACGGAACCTGTAGTTCTGGTGGATGTGATAAACTAGGCGTTTTTGACTGGTTGGCCAATATGAAGTTACCCAGTGGAAAAAGCCAATTTGATATAATAGAAGTACGATTTAAGAATAGCCGAAAATCCTTTTTTAGGAATTTGAAAGGCTTGTCACTGAGTGTTGGTGATGTGATTGTAGTGGAAGGTAGCCCTGGTTATGATGTCGGGGTCGTATCGATTGTAGGTGAACTCACCAGAATACAGCTCCAAAAAAAGGCGCCGAACTTTAAGGTTCACGAAGCGCGCCAGGTGTTGCGAATCGCTTCACAGGAAGATATTGATAAATGGGTAGCAGCTCGAAAGCGTGAAGATGAAACGATGCACCGCGCGCGGGAAATGGCTCTTCGACTCCATCTGGATATGAAAATATCTGATGTTGAGTTTCAGGGGGATGGTTCAAAAGCTACATTTTTCTATACGGCAGATGGACGTGTAGATTTTAGGCAATTGATTAAGGAATTGGCAGAAGCCTTTCGTGTTCGTATAGAGATGCGCCAGATCGGTGCTCGACAAGAGTCGGCAAGACTTGGTGGAATTGGATCTTGCGGAAGAGAACTGTGTTGTTCGACCTGGCTCACGGATTTTCGTTCAGTTTCCACGAGTGCTGCCCGTTACCAACAACTTTCCCTCAACCCCCAAAAACTGGCGGGCCAATGTGGAAAACTCAAATGTTGTCTCAATTATGAACTGGATATGTATCTTGATGCCTTAAAGGATTTTCCTTCTACGGATGTAAAGTTACACACACAAAAAGGAACGGGCATACATATCAAAACGGATGTATTTAAGGGATTGATGTGGTACCTTCACCAGACTGAAGAGGTAGCCGGCCCCAGTTTAATTGCTTTAACTCCAGAGCGGGTGAAGGAAATTATTGAACTCAACAAAAAGAATGAGCGACCGAATGACTTGAAGGACTTTGAAGACCCGGTTGAGCTCAAATCTCCGGATTACACGAATGTTGTTGGACAAGATGATTTAGATCGTTTTGATAAGGTTTTCAAGAAGAAAAAGAAACGTAAGAAAAAGCGTCGTAAACCGAATCCACAAGGGAAACAGAATTCAAAACAGGGTCAGCATCCAAAGGGCAAACCAAAGACAAATAAAGATAGTAAAAAGTCGAAAAATTTTAAAGGTAATCCGAAGAATAAGCGAAAAAATCGACCGCAAAGAAAAAATAATGATCAAAAAAAGAAGGGTGGTGACTCGAATGAAAAATAATGTGATGCTTTATGGTTTTACTTTGCTAGTGCTTTCTGCCGCACTAGTGAGCTGCGGGGAAGGAGCTTATTACGATAATGTCTACCCTTTTGACAATTCTTCATGGGTTAAATCCGATACGGCTGCTTTTCAGGTGGAAGTTGACGATACTACTCATCAGTACAACTTTGAGTTATCGCTCCGCACAACAGTTGAATACGGTTATAGTAACTTGTGGATGTATATTCTTTCTACTGCACCAGATGGTACAACATCTAAAGTCGCTCAAAAAATTCCATTGGCGCGACCGGATGGTTCTTGGCTAGGCAATGTTTCTGGAACCATTGTGCAGACGGATGTACAATTCGCATCCAAACATTTTCCTTTGCAAGGTGCGTATAAGTTTCAGTTTGTCAATGCTACTCAGCAGGATACGATCGATGAGGTGTTGGATATTGGGTTGCGTATTCGAAAGAAAAGGAACTAATTAGACAAGTGGTGAGGTTAGCATGAACCCATGACTAATTATTTAGAAAATTTGTATTTGAAAATACACCAAATTGCGCGTAAACCATCTCGCCATCCAATTTTTTTGCCTTCTTCATAGGTGCGACCGTAGTAAGAGATGCCTACTTCGTAAATTTTGATGCGCGGTACTTTTGATAGCTTAGCAGTTATTTCAGGCTCAATACCGAATCGATTTTCTTTAATGTTGATGTTTTTGGCAATTGAAGAGCGAATCAACTTGTAGCACGTTTCCATGTCCGTGAGGTTGAGGTTGGTGGTCATGTTACTCAATCTCGTTAAAAAACGATTGCCTATAGAGTGCCAGAAAAATAAAATGCGATGGGGTTGATGCCCCATAAATCGTGAGCCATAAACAACATCGGCATCATCAATAAAAACTGGTTTTAACAAATGATTATATTCGTCAGGATCATATTCTAGGTCAGCATCCTGGACGATGAGGTAATCACCACTACAAAGTTGGATGGCTCGGTTAATAGCGGCTCCCTTGCCTTGATTCTTTTCCTGAGCAAAATATTGAATTTCTTGATCGGGGTGATCAGAGATGTACTTTGTTATTAGTTCCTCTGTGCAATCGGTAGAGCAGTCATTAACGACAATAATCTCTTTGCTGACGTCATTGTGTAGCTCCACAGCACAAACTTTATCGAGAATAGCGACAATAGTATCCTGTTCATTGTAGGCGGGAATGAGGACTGAGAGCTTTTTAATCATGAGAGGGACAGCAATTACAACTTCATCTCAGGAATATCACCTTCTACTACTAATTCTCCCGCCGTAGCTGCTTTTATTTCATCAACAGCAACTCCTGGTGCACGTTCGAGCAAATGGAATTTACCGTTTCGCACCTCTAATACGGCGAGGTTCGTCACGATTTTTGTAACGCACCCCACCCCAGTTAAAGGTAAAGTGCAAGATTCGAGTAGTTTTGAATCTCCTTTTTTATTGGTGTGCATCATGGCAACGATGATATTTTCTGCAGAGCCAACGAGATCCATAGCTCCACCCATACCTTTAACCATTTTCCCTGGTATTTTCCAGTTGGCTATATCACCGTTTTGTGCTACCTCCATGGCACCTAAGACGGTAAGGTGTACATGTTTTCCCCTAATCATAGCGAATGACGCGGCCGAATCAAAGAAAACTGCACCTGGTTTTGCTGTAATCGTCTGCTTACCTGCATTGATTAAATCGGCATCTTCTTCGCCTTCGAATGGGTAGTTGCCCATACCCAGGATGCCGTTTTCAGATTGAAATTCAACTTCTATGTCTTCAGGAACATAGTTGGCGACTAATGTCGGTATACCGATGCCCAGGTTGACATAGAATCCGTCTTCAAGTTCTTTCGATATACGCTTTGCTATTCCAATCTTATCAAGTGCCATTACTTATACTTTAATGTTAAACTTCGCACTCAAATATACATTTAATTTTTTGTTTAACTAAGCTGTATGAGCGAAGAATGTCAAGATCCATGATAAGAATAACGTCAGTGGCTTTTAAGTATGAATAAAGCCTACACCTGCTGTCGTATTGGTTTGCGGATCGATTAGTATGAATGATCCGTTTTCTTTATTGACTTCAAATGCATCACAATGCAAGGGGCGGTTCGTTTGAATTTTTACCTCCCCTAAATCATTCATGGTTAACGTCTCCGTACGCTCGAGTTCACCTGAAAAATCCGCTGCAATTTTATGTGTAATTTGTTTTATTTTCGACTGAACGCTGTGGACACCATGTTGCAATTGGTATTTCTTGTCAGTGGTCATTGGAGTTTGATCCATCCAGCAAATTGTGGCGTCCAATTGTTTCGTACTCCTTGGTCGTTCCGCCGATTTAACAATCATGTCTCCGCGCGAAACATCACGGTCGTCTTCCAACGTAACAGTTATTGAGGATCCCTGTAAAGCAGTTTCATAATCTTCGCCAAAAAAAGAGATTGATTTTATGTTAGAAGTGTGACCAGAGGGCAAAATGGTGACTTCTTCGCCAATACTGATGTCATTTCCTTTTAATTTCCCAGCGTATCCCCGGTAGTCGTGAAAGCCTTCTTTCTTGGGGCGGATAACAGTTTGAACCTGAAGTCGAGCCTGCCCTTTCACTTGTACATCATTGGCATCGATAGCTTCCAGATGCTCGAGCAAATTAGTTCCTTTAAACCAAGGCATGTTGGAAGAAGCTTGAATCACATTGTCTCCATGAAGTGCGCTAATGGGTACAAATGTGATATTTTGACCCTTATAGGCAGCAGCGTCCACTAATTGTTGAAATTCTTGACGGATTTCATTGAAAACAGTTTCGTCATAATTGACGAGATCCATTTTATTTACCGCAACGACAACATCTTTTATTCGCAATAAATTATTGATAAAAAAGTGTCTGCGCGTTTGCTCGATCACACCGTTGCGCGCGTCCACGAGAATGATAGAAGCCTGCGAAGTAGAAGCTCCGGTGACCATGTTTCTGGTGTATTCAACGTGACCTGGAGTATCCGCAATGATATAGGAGCGATTTCGAGTTGAAAAATAGATGTGTGCTACATCAATTGTAATTCCTTGCTCTCGCTCAGCAACGAGTCCATCTGTTGCCAGTGAGAAGTCTAAATAATCGAACCCTTTTTGCTTACTGCTTTTTTCTATAGCTGCAAGTTTATCCGCTGTTAAAGAATGTGTATCATATAATAGCCGACCAATCAGTGTTGATTTACCGTCGTCGACGCTACCTGCCGTTGCAATTTTTAAAACATCCATTGTTGTGTTTTTTTAAAAGTATCCTTGTTGTTTTCTTTTTTCCATAGCTGCTTCAGAACGCTTGTCATCAATGCGCGCTCCACGTTCCGAAAGAGAGGATTGACGAATTTCTTCGACGACGTTTTCGATATTAAACGCATCAGATTCTACTGCAGCCGTGCAACTCATGTCACCCACTGTTCTGAATCTTACTGTCTTTTCAATAACCGTTTCATGTTCTTCTCGATAAACGAATTTGTCGTGAGCAGGCCAGATGAGTCCATCGCGCAAAAATACATTCCGCCGGTGCGCAAAGTAAATTGAAGGAATATCAATTTTTTCTTGTTGGATGTAGCTCCATACATCGAGCTCCGTCCAGTTAGATATTGGAAAAACACGCACATTTTGACCGAAATCAATTTTTCCGTTGAGCATATCAAATACTTCTGGACGCTGATTGCGTTCGTCCCACTGACCAAAGTCGTCGCGAACAGAGAACATGCGTTCCTTTGCGCGTGCTTTTTCTTCATCGCGTCGAGCGCCACCAATGCAGGCGTCAAAACCCTGTGCTTCGATGGCATCGAGCAACGTTTCAGTCTGTAATGCATTACGACTGGCGTACCTCCCTTTCTCTTCTTTAACACGACCTGCATCGATATTATCTTGTACATGATGTACATGCAACTTCAAACCTAATTCTTTCACCAGTTGATCTCGAAACTCAATAGTTTCCGGAAAATTATGTCCCGTGTCCACGTGTAAAAGAGGGAAAGGGATTTTCGCGGGATAAAAAGCTTTCTGAGCAAGTCGCACTAAAGTTATCGAATCTTTTCCACCCGAAAATAAGATGACAGGATTTTCAAATTGCGCTTGTACTTCGCGCATGATGTAAATGGCCTCGTTCTCCAGAGCATTTTTTTTGAGCGTTGCTTTCATATTCTTTTCCAATTGTTTATTGATGGATTCCGCACTCGCGGTTAGCTAATGCTTTTGTTGGATCATAATAATTGAATTCATTCGGTAGATTGTGTTGGTGAAGATATTGGTCCAGCTCTTCATCGGAAAAATGATAAAAAGGACTCACTTTTAACGTACCATCTTTAGTTTCCGATAAGACGTCGATGGAATCTCTGAATGCAGTCTGTCCTTTTCTGAGGTTGGTAAACCACACATCTGGAGCATGCTCTTTCATGGCTCGCTGGAAGGGCTCCAGTTTGACTTGTTCTGAAAAGATTTTATGCTCCGGGGTGTCTACTTCTGGTATGCCGAGCGTTATATTGCGGTAACCAACGGATTGCTGAGGGACGTAGATTGCGATGTTGAGTTGTAGTCGTTTGATTAAATCATGTGCATGCCGATAAGTGTTGGATGTGTTGTATCCTGTGTCACACCAGACCACTTTTATATTTGGCTCTATTTGAGTCACTAAATGTAGGATTGCGACTTCATAAGGGCGAAAGTTCGTTGTAATCAACGGTTTTTGAGCATTTTTTAGTGCCCATTCAGCGATACCCTTTGGGTCAACTCCTTTTAATTTTTCTAATGATTGATCAATATCCATAATTGTGTTTATTTTCCCCATTTAACTTGATTCCAGGCACGTTCGTGTACAAAATAAAGTACCATTTTAGTGAATAATTCCAGTGATCCTATCGAAAAAGCAAGAGCGAGCTTGCCAGAGAGTAACCATGAAATAAAAATCGTATCTAACGTTCCTATGATACGCCAGCTTAAGGCTTTAACAATACTTCTCAACGGGCGTTCAGATGATTTTGAACGTTGTTTTCTGATGCCTTTGGAATAAATTATTTGGTCCAGTATCATACTTAATATAATATAAACCCTATCGAGTTAATAGGGATACAAATTTAACTATAAAATTTAGAGAATCACAAAAAAGATGGAAAATGAACCTTGATCGTACGTGGTGCGTGAGAAGGTCATCGTTCTTAAGGCAATCGCAGACGGCTGAATGTTGTCTATTCTGTAGCTGAAACGAGTTGTGCCAGGCTCTTATTCTTGAGTACCTGAAGTGTGTTGTCGCGCACTTCAAGCATGAGTCTGTGCACGCTACAAGCATCCTCATCGGGGCAGTCGTCACATTTTTCGTAAAAATTGAGACTAACACACGGTACCATTGCAATAGGACCCTCGAGTAATCTGATGACGTCGCTCATTATGATTTTATCAGATGCTTTTAAGAAATAATATCCACCGCCTTTACCTTTTTTTGAGCCGAGCAATCCGCCTTTTTTTAGGGAAAGCATGATAGACTCTAAAAACTTATGAGAGATATTCTCCTCCTGAGCAATGACGCCAATCTGTAAAGGTTGTTTGTCGATATTGCGAGCCATAAAAGTTAACGCTTTAATACCGTATTTCGTTTTTTTCGAGAGCATGGTTGCAAAAATAAAAATCGATTCGAACTAAACTTGAACTGCGACAATACAAATATCATCAACTTGCTCGTGTTCTCCTTTCCAATCGGTAAATGCGTCTTTGATTTTCTGTCGTTGTGTTTGCATAGGAAGATGTGTTATTGAAAGCAGCAATTCACGAAGTCGAGTTGGTTTGAACTTCTTTCCTTTTGAACCGCCGAATTGATCTTGCAGTCCATCTGTAAAGATGTAGAGCGTATCTCCTTTTTGGAGTTCCATTGAGTGTGGGGTGAAATTTGTCGCTTTATGATGACGGCCGATCGGTTGTTTGTCGGGTTTTATTTCTCGGATCGAATTTTTATCTTGACTTATAATCCATAACGGGTTATTCGCTCCGGCCCATTCCAATTTTCGTGTGTTGCGATCAAACGAACAAAGTGAAATATCCATACCGTCATTCATGTTGTCTTCACTTTTTGAGAATTCATCGAGTAAAATTGCTCTTGTTTTATCCAGTATGGCGGCTGGTTCAGTTAGTCCAAATTCTTTTACACATCTATTTAATGCATTGTGACACATTACACTCACCATTGCTCCCGGAACACCATGACCGGTACAATCAGCAGCAGCAAATAATATACGGTCACCAATATGCTCCATCCAGTAAAAGTCGCCAGCCACAATATCTTTAGGGATATATAAAATGAATGAATTGTCAAGGTAAGACTTGACCAATCGTTCAGGAGGAAGAATGGCACTTTGAATGCGTTTGGCGTAGGTGATGGAATCCAGAATTTCTTTATTCTTGTGCGAGATGACTTTGTTTTTAAACGAGATATCGTCATTCCTTTTCTTGAGCAACCGTTGATTTTTGACTTGTTTGTTGTGACTTCGCATGATGAGAAATGTGAGCAGGAGAATACCTGAAAATCCGCCAGCCATCCATTTTTGTGATTCATTGATTTCCTTGAGAAAATCCTTTTCCGGAAGCGCAATGAGCATCATAAATGATTGCTTCTTATTAAGTTTGAATTCTTTGCATATACCCCACCAATCCTCATCTTCAGATTCAAAATGGATGGGTTTATTCAATTTGTCACTTTGTAGAACTTTTTGTAATTCTGCCTGTTGAATTTGGGTTGTTGGCGATAAGGTCTCATTCACATTTCCCTCGACATGTTCATTGTGCGGCGCTCCAATGACGAAAACTTTGTCTTTAGTTGTAATCAATACTTCTCCGTTTTCTGTAGGTTTTAGGTGCTGTGTAAAATTGTTGATTTTTTCAAGGGTAAGGTCAAAGGCCAAAACAATATGCAAACTGTCATTGTAGGGGTCTTTCCAGCCTGTAGAAACAGTAATACCCGGGAGTCGGTTCGTATTAAAAATGTAAGGATCGGTCCAGTGAATTTTATTCAATGTATAATCATTTCCCATGAACCACGATCGCGTGCGGGGATCGTACGTTGCACTGTCTATCCAGGTGGAATCCGTAAAAACTTTATCCTTAATAAATTTGTGAGCGCTCCATTTTTCTACGAAACCTTCGTGTTGGACGTTAATTTTTTTTGTTCGCCAGCTCCGATTAGTGTTCATTATAATATCGTACTCGAGTCCTTGGTTGGTGGCAAGACCCAATGAGGAAATTTGATCGTGATTTTTAATAACGGGGGCAAAAAGTTGATTGAAATCTGTGGTGTCAAAATCGTTCAGCGCTTTTATTTTTGCCTGTGTGCTGCTTGTTTGGAGTTGATTCTTCACAGGTAAGAAAAAATCATCGAGCTTGTGCTGTGTTTTTTCGATGGTTTTTTCTACGAGTGAATGCGCGATATCGTGTTTCGTTACAGAAAGTTCATAAATGATGTACCCCATGATGAGCATGGATAACACCAATATGATGACGGCAATATGTTTAACGATGCGGTCAATATGCGCTCTCATAGACGCTAATTACTTATTTGATCACCTTAATATTGAAGTGAATATAACCAAAAAAGTAGGTTGACAGCTTTTTTAGCAGATAATTGTTGGCAAAATTAATTGTTGGATACCACATTATTGAATAATGAGCTTTCTATGTTGCCAGTGATCATCGATCAAAAGTGAAACAATATAAATTCCGCTTTTAAAGCGACCGTCAATAGGAAAACTTACTTGCTGTGCAGAGGAATGTTGCTGAAGTAAGAGTTGACCGTTCAAACTCTTAACAAGAACTTCTCTAATAATCTGATCATTATTAATGTTAATCGTTTGGTAAGGTTGCACTGGATTCGGGAAGATGGCTAGTTCGCTCGATGCGGACTGTACTGTTTTGTTGAGATCTAAAGTATTTTCTTCAAGACAGATTTCGTATACGCAAAGATTGCCGCCATTAACAAAAACTTGAACCGTGTCAAAATCACCAGAAATGGTGTAGCTCGAGGCTATATTTTCGGTAAAGGTAAAGTTAGCGCCACTGTATGTCGCGGGTGGATTGGCGTTATTATATACGGTGTCTCCATCCACAATCACACCATCTTCGTATAAGATACCAAGATCCAATGTTTTTGGCGATACGGCATTCGCAACACTGATGGTGAAAACGATGGGGTTGCCAGATATACAGAAAGTACTATCTCCTGGTTGATGGTTCCAGTTCAGGGTGTCTTTTTTGATGAATTCGATATTTCCTTCTGACCAGAAAACACTACCCATGGGGTAGTTGACATTATCGTTGATGTTATCATTGATTTGGTTGACAGGTAGGTTAGGGATGTCCACGCAATCGTTGCTTGTGGAGGTGTTTTCCTCTAAACAAATTTCATAAACACATAGATTACCTCCATTAACAAAAACTTGAACCGTGTCAAAATCACCAGAAATGGTGTAGCTCGAGGCTATATTTTCGGTAAAGGTAAAGTTAGCGCCACTGTATGTCGCGGGTGGATTGGCGTTATTATATACGGTGTCTCCATCCACAATCACACCATCTTCGTATAAGATACCAAGATCCAATGTTTTTGGCGATACGGCATTCGCAACACTGATGGTGAAATCGATGGGGTTGCCAGATATACAGAAAGCACTATCTCCTGGTTGGTGATTCCACTGGTTCGTGTTAGGCGTTTTAATAAACTCGATATTGCCGTCGGACCAAAAAGCACTACCAACGGGATAATTTGTATCATCGTTAATATTTGAATTGATTTGACTTGTTGGCAGATTAGGAATGTCGATACAATTTTGACTGATCAGCGATTGATGAAAAAAGATCAAAAATAGAACTGTAGGTAGTAGCGTAATTCTCATATTGTTTTTATTGTTTGGATTACAGTTTGTTGACGAGCAAATTGTTAGAGGGTTGTCAAAAAATAGTAACTTATTCTATTTTCAAACGGTTCTACTACTAATTTAGTGGCTAAGTATCTCGGCTTCGCTCGATATAGCACATTTCGGCTTCGCTCACTTCGGTCAACTCAGTGCATCGCGATACATCGCATTTCGACACACTTCGGCACGCTCAGCGGAGTCGGCTCGATACAACGCATTTTGATTGAGCATTCTATTGCTGCGGGATTTTCGCCTGCTGGCGGACAGGCAATACCGCAAGCAATAGATGTCATTTTGAACTTCCTGGCCGTTTCAACGGCTTGCTTTTTATTGAACGATCTACTCATCTTCAAGTATCCGAAGCCACTATCATATAGATTACGCTTCCATCAGCAAGGGATAAATCCCTTGCCGATGCAATCGATGAAACAACAATCACTACTCCCTGGGCATCCAAAAATTAAATCTTTATCCATTAAATAACAGTAGTGCCCTTTAAATAAAAGACCTTTTCAGGGCATCCTCTGGGAAGGTTTTTTTATCTTTTAATGTATTCACACAAACCTTTCTATCTTTGCGCTGTTTCAAATACAGTTTGATTCTAGATCGATTTTTATGAAAAAGACAGGAGTATTATTGATTCAGTTAGGGACGCCAGATAGCCCCAAAGTTGGCGATGTTCGAAAATACCTCACAGAGTTTTTAAATGACCCCAGAGTCATCGACCTTCCATGGTTAGGGAGAAAACTTTTGGTGAATGGTATTATTGTGCCATTTAGGGCGCCAAAATCTGCAAAAATATATAAAGAGCTTTGGGAGCTGAGTGGAGGATCTTCTCCGCTTATGACCTACACTGAAAGCAAGCGTCAGTTGCTTCAAGAGCGATTAAATGGTGAAAATGTTACGGTTCATATGGCGATGCGCTACCAAAATCCTTCAATGGATAGTGTATTGGATGATATGCGTAAAGAAAACTATGAAAAGATTATTATTTTACCTCTTTTTCCTCAGTATGCCAGTGCATCAGGGGGTTCTGCGATCGATAAAGCCATGCGGATCATACGCAAATGGTGGGTGATTCCAGAGCTATCAATTATTTCTGAGTTTTATGAACACGAAGCCTACATTGATGCTGTTGTTGAACGAGCAAAAGAATTTAATATCGAAGATTACGATCGAATCATGTTCTCCTATCACGGTCTGCCAGATCGACATGTAGATAAAGTTTATGATACGGGACTTTGTGAAGATCAGCCCTGTGAAACTGAGATCAACGAGGAGAATAAGTTTTGCTATAAAGCAGAGTGTTATGCTACAACTCGGTTGATTGCCGACAAACTAGGATTAAAAGAAGATGATTATACCGTTGCTTTCCAGTCAAGATTAGATAAAAAATGGTTGACGCCATTTTCGGATAAAGTGATCGAAGAATGGGGACATGAAGGAGCAAAAAAAGTATTGGTCTTTAGTCCTGCATTCGTTGCAGATTGTCTGGAGACGCTCGTTGAGATAGGCGTTGAATATCAGGAGGATTTTGAAAAACTCGGTGGTGAGAAGGTTCAGCTCGTACCAAGCACCAATGATCATCCGAGATTTATAGACTGTTTGGAAGACTTAGTGCGTCAACGGATGTGACTATTTTTTTCGATTTTTAATCTTCCATTTATATCCAAAAACAAATTCGGGGGAAATATAGCCAAATTTTTGAAAAGCGAAACTGTCTAGATCATTGGGTCTTGTTTTAACTTTCAACTGATCAATAAATCCAGCAGCAATATTTGCCTGAAGAAATAGGTGGTTACCAAAAAGAGCTCTAACTCCAGGATGTACGGAAATTCCAAAACCGGAAATAGAAACTGTTCTACGATCAAACTGTCCGGCAAAGTTGAAATCGTTAAATGACAAAATGAACCCTGAACTTATTCCTAGCTTCGATTCTAACTGAAACCAGTTGTTCTTTCCACAGTTTAAAAGGAGACCACTTCGCGTTAATGCTATACGCATGTAGTTCAAACCATCTGAATTTTCATAGTGAATAAAAGTATTATTGGTAGACTGCTCTTCGTTTTGATATTCTCCACTCCAATCAGTTCCTAACTCGTCATCAATATGACCCGTAAGAAAAACTGTCTGATTGTTATTCATCACATATTTCATGTGATCATATCCAATAGAAACTCCCCAGTGATCATTGAAGAAATAACCCATCCGGATATTGAACTGAGGTATAGTTATCTTTTTAGGATTAAAGTAAACTTTGGGACTGAAGCGCTCAGGGTTATCTGAAGCTTGAAGGTCATTCATCGTGAAATTATAACCATCCCCAACACACGTCAAGTCACTTTTGGTGTATGCGCTTCTATTGTAACCCCAATAAAAATACATTTGACCTTTAGCTGAATATAGACCTTCATTTTGAGCCATGACAACTGTGCTAAATAGTAAAGACCAAAAAGCACTAATCAAAACTGAGCCGATTAAGGGTTTGTCATTTAAGTACTTAGATTTCATTTTAAGGGTAAGATCATGATACAAATATAGTTTTTCTTTTTTAGTACTGTACTCCTTAATTCACTGGTTTTCTCTATTTTTGTTGTATGACTTATTTCCAAGATAAAGTGGTATGGGTAACAGGAGCTTCTTCAGGTATAGGTAAAGAAATTTGCAAGCAGCTTGCTGTTCAGGGGGCCCTGTTAATACTTTCTGCACGTCGGGTGGATGAATTAGAACAAATTAAAAAGGAATTACCCCAAAGTGACGTGCATACCGTAATCCAGCTGGACCTTTCCCGAAGTGAGTCCTTCAGCGCTCTGGCAGAAAGGGTCGTGGAGAAGTATAACAAAATCGACTTCTTGTTCAATAGCGGAGGTGTCTCTCAACGAAGTGAAGCATCGGCCACATCAATGGAGGTAGATCGAAAGATTATGGAGATCAATTATTTTGGAAATATAGCGTTAGCTAAGGCGGTTTTACCGTATATGCAAAAACAACAATCTGGACATATCATTGTGATATCAAGTATTGCCGGGAAATTCGGATTTTATTTGCGTTCAGCTTACAGCGCGTCGAAGCACGCACTACACGGTTTTTATGAAAGTTTATTACTCGAAGAAGCAAAGAACAATGTAGCAGTGACCATCGCGTGTCCGGGGAAAATCAACACACCTATTTCAACAAATGCATTAACAGGAGATGGCTCTACTCATGGAGAGATGGACCACAATCAATCCACAGGAATGCCTGCAGCGAAATGTGTGAAACAATTGTTGAAGGCAACGGTTAAGAAGAAGAAAGAAGTACTAATCGGAAATAAAGAGATCAAGGCAGTGACCTTGAAACGCTTTTTTCCCGGATTATTTTGGAGAATTATTAAAAATCAAAAACCGACATAGAAATGAAAGTGTTGATGGTTTGTTTAGGAAATATTTGCCGATCACCGCTGGCTGATGGGCTTATGCGTAAAAAAGTTACTGATCTTGAATTACCAGTGGAAGTTGATTCAGCAGGAACGGGAGATTGGCACATCGACGAACCACCTGATGAACGTATGCGGGAAACAGCAAAATCGAAAGGTCTATCGATCGATGACTTACGCGGGCGGCAATTTACTGTTGAAGACTTTGATCGTT
Organism: uncultured Fluviicola sp.; assembly: GCA_964346075.1. GTDB lineage: Bacteria > Bacteroidota > Bacteroidia > Flavobacteriales_D > Crocinitomicaceae > Brumimicrobium. The sequence continues at coordinate 21,256 of CAYFTH010000042.1, forward strand.
TTGATCGTATTTTTGTAATGGATCTGAGTAATCGTGAAAATGTGCTAAAACTGGCACGAGATGAAAAGGACGAGGCAAAAGTGGAACTTTTATTGAACTTATCTTACCCCGGAGAAGATATGGAGGTCCCCGACCCTTATTTTGGAGGAGGTGAAGGTTTTCAACATGTGTATCATTTGGTAGATGACGCTACGGATCAGTTAGTGAATGAATTAAAAGCAACGTATGGCAAAGGGTAAATTGTTTTTGCTTCCCATGACATTGGGGACGGATGAATGGCAGCATGTCATTCCTCAAGAGGTTCGGGATATTGCTGTCAACACGCGTCATTTTGCAGTTGAAAATATCAAAACAGCTCGCCGCTATTTGAGAAAGCTGGATCGTGAATTTCCCATCGACGATAGCACATTTTATATTCTTAATAAGAAGACAAAACCTGCTGAACTTCCCGCAATGATTAAACCGATTGATGAAGGGCATGATGTGGCGATCATATCTGAAGCGGGTTGTCCGGGAGTGGCGGATCCAGGAGCTGATCTTGTAGCATTTGCTCATCAAAAAGGTGTGTTCGTTAGTCCGCTTACGGGGCCATCCTCTATTCTGTTAGGCTTGATGGGAAGTGGGTTTAGTGGACAATCCTTCGTTTTTCATGGATATTTACCAAGGGATCGTAAACAACGCATCAGGACATTCAAGGATTTTGAAAAGACGGCTACGAAGACGGGGCAAACCCAAATATTTATGGAAACACCATACCGCAATATGAATGTATTGGAGGACTTACTAAACGAATGTATGGAATCTACTTATTTGTGTATTGCCTGTGACCTCACCCTGCCTAAAGAACGTGTGCAAACGATGACCGTTAAAGACTGGCGGAAACATGCATTTGATTTAAGTAAGCGTCCAACAATGTTTTTGATCGGTCGCCCTTTTAGTAACGCAGGTCGTTAAATGATCGACCAAATGATAGCGATTCCTCCGACAATGAAACAATAGTAGGAGAACCAACTTAGTTTACTCCTCTTTACAAGTCTGATCATCCATGTGCAGGCGGCGAGTCCCGTAATGAATGCAGCGATAAATCCTAAACTCAATTCAAAGAAAGGGACCTTATCTGAAGCAAAAGCACCATCCAGTATGTCTTTGGCCATTTTACCCAGAATCAGTGGAACGACCATCAAGAATGAAAAACGTGCGGCTTTTTGTCTATCGATTCCAAGGATAACGGAAGCTCCTATAGTCGCACCAGAGCGTGATATTCCTGGTAAAATAGCAATGGCTTGTGCGATACCTATTATGAATGCTTTTGGATAGCTTACATTCAGATTTGTCTGTTTGGCCCGATCAGCTAGAAATAATAATCCTCCAGTCACGAATAACATAATTCCAACAA
>CAYFTH010000043.1:0-22443 GCA_964346075.1 uncultured Fluviicola sp.
TCGGGCTGCCTGCCGGAGAACTCGATTTGTATATCACTGGAATTTTAGGTTTTAATACTTATAAAGAGTCAATAACCCGACCTTCATATCGTGAAACAGATCGGGATCTCGACTTTTTTATCGGACCTGTTTTAGGTGCACGTTATTTTTTCAGCAATAATTTCGGTGTATATCTTGAAGCAGGTCGTGGTAGCCTCGGTCTTGCAAATGGTGGGATCACACTCAAATTCTAGTAGATCATTTGGAAAAAGAATGGGTATTCCATAAATATGCATTCTTTTTCCATTCATTTCTATTTCGCTTATATACCACCAGACCTTATGAATTGATCCTATTTTAAAAAGTATAACTTTCTATGACGGTTTTGCTATTTTTGTTCTATGAAGCAAAAATCAATTTTCACTTTCCTGGCTATTTGTTTTTTTATAGCGACTCAGGTCTGTGGTCAGGATTTGTTTCAAAGAGATTCAACTCTAATTGAACAACACTTTTCACAACTTCTAGCGGATACTTCAATCGTTGAACAACCAAAAAACGTTGAAACAACACTTACCCAGCAATTCGACCATCAACTCACTGACGACACCAGGAGTTTTGTACATTTTAACGTGGCAAAGTATTATTTTGTTAAAGGTAAATTGACACAATCCCTGGGCTACATCCATGAACAAAATATGCCTGACACCCTGCAATTCTTTCCGAAAATCAAGAATTTAGAGGGTGTCATTTATAGTCTTCAACGTAATCATAACAAGGCTGTTGAAGCCTATCTCAACGCTGCTGAAAGCTATGCCAAACAAAATGAAATTATTCGGCAACATATGGTTTATAACAACATTGCGAACATCTATCTCGCCTTAGGCGATTATGCTCAAGCACATAAATACAGCACAAAATGTTTCAGTGTCATCGGCAATCATCCTGAAAATGAAAATTATCATACGATGATGGGAATCCTTGCTTTATGTGAGGTGAACCTCGAGAATTATCAAGCCGCAAAGCGTCACCTGGAAGTACTCAAATCTGCAGATTTAGAGCAAAAAATACTCGCCAAAATCATCACACTCTATGTGGAGGCTGAATACGAACGTGCTCAAAACAACTATCATAGCTCCATCAAACTTGCTAATTCAAGCTTAGCACTGAGCCAACAATATCGGCGTCAACAATATATCCTCATCAGTCATATCTTATTGATGAAGAATTATAACACCCTGGCTAAATACGACCGCGCGATTGAGCAAGGAGAATCAGCGCAAAATGTTTTGGTCGCAACACACAACCCGACCGTAAAACACACTATATTTTCTGGTCTTTCTAAAGCCTATGCGAGAATTGGTAAATACAAGAAAGCTTATTCATTTCAGAAAACTTCCGATTCTCTTCGGTCTATTGACCGTAGAAAAGAAAATCGAGCCAAAATTGATAGTTTAATGATACAGTTTGAAACCGTAGAGGCACAAAATGAAGTGCTGCGACAGCGCAATCAAATTCAGCGACAAAATCAAACGATCCAGGAGCGCAACGATTTTATACAGTTGATATCCATTATCTTGATAAGTGTGCTGGTCATTGGTGCCGCCAGTTTTTTTCTATATCGGCAAAAATTGGCCCTTGAACGCAATAAATCGGAAAAAGACATTTTACGCGCTCTGAATGAAGGAGAAGAAAAAGAACGTCAACGCATAGCCTCTGAATTACATGACGGCATTGCATCTGAATTGACTGCACTTAAAATAGCACTTGAACAAGAGGGTATTGAGAACGATAACTTCCTGCGTATGACAGCTCACATCCATGAAGGAGTGCGGCGAATTTCTCATAATCTTTCGCCTCTTCACTTGAATGAAATGGGCTTGACAAAAACAATCAAAACATTTGTTGAAACCAATGCAACGGCTGATCAAATGAATTTTTACAGCAATATCACATCACCCTTGAAGTTATCTCGCAATACGACCTTAATTCTATACAGAGGCACACAGGAAATCATTCAAAACGCCCTCAAACATGCTCAAGCTAAAAACATAGATGTTCAGATTATTCGCAATGAAGATCAGTTAACCATAAGCGTCGAAGATGATGGCATAGGCTTTGATTCAACAGATCCATCAAAAACAATCGGACTTGAGTCGCTACAACAACGAATTGCTTCTATTGGAGGTGAACTCACTTTCGATTCAACCAATCGATCCGGGACTACAATATTTATTTCAATACCTGTCAATGATGGAAAAAAGTAATTTGAACATATTAATCACGGACGATCACGCCATGATTCTACAAGGACTGCGAGCGTACATCAACCGACAGCGACCCAATTATGTGGTTTACACAGCAGAAACGAAAGCGGCAATGAATAAACACCTGGAGCAAAATGCAATTGATGTTTTGTTACTGGATTTAATGATTGGGAAAACAGATGCCCGCTTTTTCATCAAATCGCTTCGAGCGAAGTATGAAGATTTAAAAATTATCGTAATCAGCTCACACGAGACCAATGATGTTATTGAAACTCTGATCAACAATGGCGTTAATGGTTTTGTAGGTAAATCTCAATCATCAGAATATATTTTAGAAGCCATTGATCAATCTCAAGAAAATTCGTTTTACCTGGATCCTGAAATGGAGAAGAAATGGGAGCAAACGGCAGATCGTTCAATGAATAACGAAATTCATTTGACGAAAAGAGAACTGGAAGTTTTACAGGAAACACTCAAGGGGTCTTCCATCAAAGCAATCGCCGATGCACTTTTCCTTTCCGAAAAAACCATAGAAAATCACCGCTCCAACTTATTTAGCAAATTTGAGGTAAAAAATGTAACTAGTCTGGTGAAAAAAGCGATGCTTCTGGGATACCACGAAACATAATACATCATTCGTTTAGCGCAACTCGGATGAATACATTTTTTAGGAATAAACTTTTTAAGTTATCACCTATTTTCATAACTTGAGCTGAATATGAAAAAATTGATTCTTATAATCACTGTGCTCTCTTTGACTTTCTCGCTCTCGGCACAAGGCCAATACGATAAATGCTATTTTGGAAGTGCTGGTATTGATTTCGGCGGCTGGTTTCCAACTGCTCTAACTGACAGCGAAATGGAAACATACGAAACTGCTGTATCCATGTGTGATTCTCAGGGGACATTGTTGTTTTATTCTAATGGCGGAAATAGCCCTACAGTTCCTGGTGTTACTGGTGCAGTATGGAATGCCAACCATGAAATTATGGACAATGGACTTTTGGGCGATTCTAGTGGATGTATAAGTTCTTTTCAAGGTGCTATTGCTTTTCCTTTTCTTGGAAGTCAAGGGAAAACGGGCTCGAACATGTACTATATTTTTATGAGAGATTGTGCCGAAAGCAGTTTCTCTCCGCCTAACTATAACTCAGGACTCACCTATTGTGAAATTGACATGAATGCCAACAATGGGTTAGGTAAAGTAGTTACAAAAAACAATGCAGTCATCCCATTCCAGGTGGGCGGTTCCGTCAAAACAAATCAGGAGCCTGTTACTGCACTCTTACATGAAAACAATCAAGATTGGTGGATCTTTTCCTATCACAATGATTCACTTTACAGCCTCCAGGTTACACAAAACGGTGTTGGTCAATACCGTTCTTACTTTAAAGGTGAAGGAGCACTTGTGTTCTCTCCCGACCGCAAAATGCTAACAGTCGGTAATGAACTTTACAATTTTGATGCATCTACCGGTGATTTATTGCACTTAGTTACACTTCCTCAGGGGAGATACGCCTTTTCACCCAATGGCCAGCAACTCTATGGTCTTAATCAAGATCTCACGCAATATGACGTCTCAAGTACCGCTATTTTAAATACTGCCATCACAATTGCTACGGGGCTCAATTACAATCATCTCTATCTCGCACCGGATGCACGAATTTATATTTTTAAGCATGACGTTTCCAACCTTCCTGGTTATATTGATTGCCCGAATGCAACAGGTATCAATTGTGGTTTTTCGCTTTCAGCCATAGATCTGAATGGGCGCAATGCCAAAAGAGGATTTACAAATATCCCCGCCAACTACCTCTTTAAAGAAAATTACGATTGTAACCTGGATAATCATGAACTCCAACATTCATCTGGTTCAATCAGACTATATCCCAATCCTGCTAAGGAGACGTTAAATATTACATCACACGGGTCAGAACATCCGATCACATGTTCAGTTCATAGCCTCGAAGGAAAACAACTATTCCATCAAACAATCCAACACGATAAAACGACCATTGATATCTCGCAATGGACTCCTGGTATTTATTATTTCAGAAGTGGTCAAACAATTAAAAAGTTAATTATACAACCCTAAATATTGTAACTTTTATAATTATCGTAAGTTTGCCAAAAGCCATTCGTCAAAGTGGTCATGATTCTTAGCATGAAGGTTGAACACCAACATATTTTCGTAGTTATACCTGCGTTTAACGAGGAGCAGTCAATAGGAAAAGTAATTGCTGAAATCCCACTCATTGATAAAAAAAACGTAATTGTAGTAAGCAATAACTCTACAGACGCTACCGAAAAAGTGGCACTACAAGCTGGCGCTACAGTACTTTCAGAACAACGAAAAGGGTACGGATGGGCATGTCTTAAAGGAATCGATCATGCACTTGGAGAACGTGCTCAAATTATAGTCTTTATAGATGGGGATTACTCCGATTATCCTGAACAAATGACAAACGTAATAGCTCCTATATTGGATAAAAATATGGATCTTGTTATTGGATCTCGCGCACTCGGTCAAAAAGCAAAAGGATCAATGACATTTCCGCAAGTGTTTGGCAACTGGTTATCAACACATTTGTTGAAAATTTTTTATGGTGCTCATTTTACAGACCTTGGACCTTTTCGAGCAATCAAAGTGGAGGCATTAAAAAAACTCCAAATGTCTGATAAGACCTACGGTTGGACGATTGAAATGCAAATAAAAGCAGCTCAACATCAGCTTCATTTTTGTGAAGTTCCCGTCGATTATAAACAGCGAATTGGAACATCAAAAGTAAGTGGAACCATAAAAGGTGCTGTTTTGGCGGGAATAAAAATTATCTTTGCAGTCTTTAAGTACAAATTTGTGCGATGAGCGAGCTTTTAATTACAGCAATTATTGATCATGAACCAACGTGGATGTTCAACTGGGGCGATGCATTTGGTTTTGATCATTACTGGTCCCACATTCTGGCTAAGTTTATTCTAGCCCTTTACGGGTTATGCCTTCTGCTCATTTTCTTTTACAGCGTGCTTCAGCTTTCCCTGGCCGTCAATTACAATCGGCACAAAGCGGTAAAGGAGAAGCAACCAAAACCTGATTTTACGGCCGGTTCAGCTCCTCACGTCACGGTTCAACTTCCCATTTTTAACGAGTACTATATTGCTGAACGTATTATAGAAAAAGTCGCCCGGCTCGATTATCCTCTGGACAAACTCGAAATCCAGGTGCTCGATGATTCCACAGATGAAACTAAAGGATTGATTGACCGGAAAGTGAAAGAAGTACGAAACGAATATAATGTTGATATTCAACATATTCATCGAACTAATCGCAAGGGTTATAAAGCGGGTGCACTTGATGAGGCGTTACCCGACGCTAAAGGAGAATTTGTAGCTATTTTCGACGCGGATTTTTTACCCCAACCAGATTTTTTGAAAAACACGATTCCCTATTTTAAGAATGAAAATGTAGGTGTTGTCCAAACGCGCTGGGGGCACATCAACAAAAATTATTCGCTCTTAACAGAATTACAAGCTTTTGGACTCAACGGTCATTTCGCCATAGAACAAGGTGGGCGAAGTGCATCAAACCATTACATCAATTTTAATGGAACAGGTGGCGTGTGGCGAAAAAGCTGTATTGACTCTGCCGGTGGATGGGAGTGCGACACACTTACCGAAGATTTAGATTTGAGTTATCGCGCACAAATGAAGGGATGGAAATTTCAATATTTAGAGGATGTTATAGCTCCAGCAGAACTCCCTATTACCATGAGTGCTTTAAAAGGTCAACAACATCGCTGGATGAAAGGTGGCGCCGAGTGTTTCCGAAAAATAGCTGGTCAATTACTGACTAAAAAAGGTATTCGATTCTCAGATCGTATCCACGGACTCTCTCACCTGTTTAATTCTTCTGTTTTTATTTTTATTCTTTTGTTAGGTTTACTCAGTTTACCCGTTCTTCACATCAAAGATAGTTTTGCAGACCTCAATTACTTCATACAGTTTGGTAGTATTTTTATCCTTTCAACCTTCTTTTTAATGTATTATTACTGGAATTCTTATCGTGACAAAACAACCAATAAAACACAATCACTTGGACAGTTTATCATTCGTTTTTTTCAATTCTTAATCGTGTCGATGGGATTATCACTCAATAATGCTGTTGCAGTTATCGAAGGCTATCTTGGTATTAAAAGTTCATTTGTTCGTACTCCAAAATTCAACGTAGCTAGTAAAAGCGATAAAATCAATAATAAATACGATAAAAAGTCCATTTCCTTAATTACCATTGGTGAAGGCGTTTTGTTTGTGATTTTTGCCTTTACTGCCATCAATCGACTCGTTTACGGCGATTTGGGGATGGTTCCTTTTCATCTTATGCTTGCTGCAGGCTATGGTATTGTCTTTTTCTATGGTATTCTCGAAGCTAAACCTGCAATGTTTAACTTCGTTCCTCGTTTTAGTACCAGCAACGTATAAATTATGACTCGTTCTGTCAAGGCGGCGCTGAGCATTTACTTTGTCTTCCTATTCTGTTTTATATTCTGGGGAAATCAGAGCCACTTTTTAACTTCCTGGAGTTGCTACACAGGACTTTTTATTGCCTACGCCTATCTCGTTCATAATCGTCAGTATTGCTCAGTGGAAAAATGGGAAACTTATGCATTGGCGGCTGCAATCATCCCCTTCCTAACTCTTCCTCAATTATCTCCGGATTTTTACCGTTTCTTGTGGGACGGTGAGTTAACCAGCAGAGGAATTCATCCGTATGCCTTTACGCCCAACGAAATCATGGAACAATCGACCATAAAAAAAGACGCCGTGTTCAACAAACTTTATGAAAATATCACACTGCTATCGCGTCAACATTACTCGCCTTACCCTACTGTAAGTCAAATTTACTATGTTGTAGCTACGCTTTTTACTGATAACATTATCCTTGCGACCACAATTTTGCGCATGTTGGTTTTGGGAACGCTGATAGTTGGAGTACGCTACTTAAAAAAACTATTGGCATTATTTGCTTTACCCTCCCATAACGTAATGATCGTAATCCTCAACCCGCTTATTATCATAGAAGTTGTTGGAAATTTGCACTTTGAGGGCGTTGTCGCTTGTTCAGTCATCACAGGAATTTATTTCATGCTTCAAAAAAAACACCTGGTGGGAAGCTTATTTTGGTCGTTGGCTATTGCCATCAAACTTACTCCTCTGCTCTTACTTCCATTATTCTGGAGATATTTCGGTGCACGACGATCTCTGTTGTATTACGGCTATATCACCCTTTTTTCCATTGCTATTCTACTTGCATTCCTCTGGCCCCCTTACGTCGCTAATTTTCTGAGAAGTATTACACTTTACTTTAATAATTTTGAATTCAACGGTAGTATTTTCGAAGTGATACAATGGATCGTTGAACGCTTTAAAAGTGAGAGCTCCGTGACAATTGCCGGGCCCATCACGAGTGTAATTGCTTTTATAGCCATATTGGGCATAGCGCTTATTAAAAGACCTCGAAATAAAGCACATTGGCTTTCTAAAATGGAATGGTCTTATTTAGTTTTCTTACTACTAGGAACCACCGTTCATCCCTGGTATATCATTCTACCCCTTTGCTTCACCGTATTTACAAAGAATAAGTTCACGTGGTTTTGGTCTTATTTGATTTTCTTAAGCTATGGTTTTTACGCATTTCCCGCAAGCTCAACTGGTTCCGTCCTCATATTTATAGAATATGGTGTTCTTCTCCTCATATTGGTCAACGCTCAATTGTCGAGGCCTCTACTCAAATCTTTACCGTAGCGATTTGTAATGCTCGATCCAACTGTGATTCATGACATCCTTAATCAGCTTAAAAAAACTACTGTCTGCAAAGTAATCCTGATCGTACCCGCGCACCCCGTAGCGATTATAGATATAGGCGCGTTGCTTTTCAGTGGGTCGGTATTCACCCTGACTCCAACCGTCCTCTTCACCGCCTTTCAAAGGATGTGCTGAAAACCTAACTTTCCATAACGAATCGAGAGCAGCGTTAATATCAAAAGCAGCTGTGCTGTCTGTCCCAAATACGTCGATACTGTAGTCGGCAAAATAATCATGAAAATACATCGTCTTAGGTGCAGGCCATTTCCCCGCTCCTACTTTAACCAAATGCTCGCGCGTCACGGGTTGAATCGATGTACGCCTTCCTCTTCGATAATGAACTAATGCTGTCTGTTGCAACCCTCCTGTCGGTAGAATACCGATTTTAACACCCAGACTAATACCATTTGATGGGACAGGTGATTCAGATTCATTGGTCGAACCCGTCAAACATAAACAAACCAGAACTGCAAAGGTTAGATATTTTGGGCTCTTGAACACTCTACTAATTTAATTAACGTGACGTTGAACTCAAACAATATCGACAGCAAACAACGCGCCAGGTGCATTATTTTTCTAAATCGCGATGTTCAGGTGTCAAAAGATCCAGTGCGGTCTTGACTGGCGTAAAGGTAGCAGAGGGCACCTCCACAAACACAGTCAGCCAATCCGCCATTGATCCATTCCACAATCCGGGACGCTCCATAAATTGAATGGGTTTGCCTTCAAACTTTTTATCGACGATAAAATATTTTTCTTCATCACAAAAATCATGGAGATCGAAGTACTCGTCATCAAAATCCTTAGTAGAAACCGCCATCAATACAGGATTAAAAAACTGACTCTGCACCATCAATCGATATTGATTTCCCTTCATATCAATTTGAGACTTTTCTACAATCTGTTTTGATTTTTTACCATTTTCTTCAACCCAAAAAGGTCCTCCGCCCGGCTGCCCTTCATTGCGCACCATTCCGCATACGCGCAGTGGCTTGTTAATCAACGCAATCAAATCATGGCGCGACAACTTCGAGAATTCAATCGAAGCATCAAAAATCTGATATTTCTCATTGAGCCTGATCAGGTTTTCGTGTAGCTCGCTTTGATTATAAATAGCTTTCAACTCTTCGCGAAGCACCTGTAGCAATCCACCAAGATAACGGAGATGATCAATCGAAGTGTCAGCGCGCGATTCATGCTGGACATTGTCAATATTCTTAATAAAAACAATATCTGCTCGCTGCTGGTTTAAGTTATTTAGTAGTGCTCCATGACCTGATGGTCGCGTCAAAAGTTCACCCGAACTGCGGTAAACCGGATCTTTATTTGCGTCAAAGGCAATAGCATCTGTTGTCGGATCTTGATGAGAAGTGGTCGTTTCACATTTGCGCCCTGTCAGTTCTTTTACTGAATTCAATGTTTGATGAATCGCGTCATCAAATACAGGGTTGATTGTAAAATGAAAACCCACATTTTTTTCGCGAAGACGAATACCCTGAAGCAGCTGTTCCTGAAAAGCATTGAGAATAAAGCTTCGAGATCGATGAAAAGGCAACAGTCCTTTTGGCATTATTCCAAGACCCAGGCCTTCTTCTTTTAGCAGGTAACTGACAAAATCGTCGAGATCAATCGTATAGTTGCGCACCTTTTCTTTTAACTCAAAGGGCAACAACTCGAAAAATGCAAAATCCTCAATCGCATTGAGGAATCGCTCCGTTTTACCGCGCGTTTCTTCGCTCGGAGAAGACAAAAAATCATAAAGAAACTGAAACATACGAGATCCGGAGCCCGATGCGGGAATAAAAAACTGCACCTCATCGCTGGATTGTAAAAAGGATAGCATGTAGCGATTTTTCTCAAATGCAGAGTGACGAATAACACCATCGTTGAGTTTACAAGGTGCAACAATATTTATAGCAGGCTGTTTATTAAAAACAAGTTGTCGCTGCCTTTCGATCTCTTGAGTTGAAGTTGCTGAATTCATGGACTCGTTCAATATATGACTTAAATAACGTAATTTCGTAGCTGTTATGCTCTATTTAGTTCGTGAATATATAAATTATCGTTTAAAGGCAAAGCATCGTCATGGAGTTCACTCTCCCTTTGTGTATCAATTCAACGATGAATGTTTGCGATTACCTGTTCCCAAAAAAGTAAAAAATAGTTACTCGGAGTATTACAGAAAACTATGCGAATCAAATCGATTGATTGCTGTCAATGACTTTGGAGCCGGAAGCAAAAAACTCACTCATGAACGTTCCGTAAAAGCCATCGCAAAAGTTTCAGGTAGCTCGTATAAATATGCTGCTTTGTTGTACAGAATAGTGAACTATTACAAACCCAAACGAGCTTTAGAACTAGGCACTTCTTTAGGTCTCGGCACGCTTATGATGCAACAGGGCAACGACGAAACAACCATTGACACAGTTGAAGGTTGTTCAAATACTTTAAATGCTACGCTCAACCTGTTCCCAGGCGATTGTCGTCAAAACATTTCTTTTCACCAAAGTCAATTCGACAGTTATTTAGCACAGCTGGATCGTTCTACCACCTACGACCTGGTGTTTATAGATGGAGATCATCGCGGAAATAGTGTACAAAACATGCTGGAAAAGTTAACTCCTTTTATTCACGATGAAACCATTATTCTATTGGATGACATTCGATGGAGTTCTGACATGACTCAAATGTGGGAAGCTGTTAAAGCATCAAAAAAATATCACGTAAGTATAGATCTTTTCAAAATAGGACTACTCGTTAACAGAAAACATCAAGCAACTGAACACTTCGTCATTCGTTATTAAAAATAGACCACAAAAAAAGAGATCCATGAAAAACTAAACACTATAGATTTCTGTGATTACGACCAGAACTATCGTTTATACGGATCAGAAAACTGTCAATATAAAAGGTTTGAAGACCTTACCTGAAAACCAGATGATCTTTTTTCCAAAATGAATAATCCGAAAAGAACACTCGATAGCTGAAGGCTCAAGTTAATTTCGATGATCAAATAACCTTAGCACAGAAAAATTAATAAAAAATTAACACCTGCTCAAAGCGGTCAATTTAAACAATAGTTTACATTTGGAAATACCCTATAACAGAGTTTTAATCTCCGTTAGCGTAACGATTGAAAAAAGTAGACTATGTATAATTTCATAATGGTTCTGGGAGCCTTAATCCTCTTTGTATATTCGTTAAAAACATTGAGTGATGGGCTCCAGCAAGCTCTGGGGAACCAATTTAGAAACCTTATGGGTAAGACAAGAACGAGCCGTTTAAAAGGTATTCTCGCTGGTCTTGGGATATCCGCCTCTTTGCAATCTTCGTCTATCACAACGGTCATGGTTATTTCATACGTGAACTCTGGATTGATGAACATGGCGCAGTCTGCATCTGTGATCATGGGAGCTAATATTGGAACCACTATAACCGCCTGGATTATATTCTTATTTGGATTTTATTTTGAAATCGGAACCTCTTCGATTATTTTAGTGGCAATTGCAGCTCCTTTTCTGTTTTTAAATAGTGGTAAGCTTAAAAGTCTTGGGCCTATACTGATAGGGTTCTCTTTAATCTTAATATCTATTGCGCTGTTGAGAACAGAAATTTTAGAACTAGGCTTTCTTTTTGAAGAATCAGCATTACTCAGAGAGTATACGGAATTCTCTTTTCTAACCATCTTGTTTTTTGCTTTACTCGGCGCATTATTCACGGTAATTGTACAATCTTCAGCGGCAACTATTGCATTAATTATGACTTTAGTTTCTGCAACTATTATCCCGCTGGAGCTAGCACTTGCCATGGTGATTGGAAGCAATGTAGGGACAACAATTACTGGAGAACTTGCATCGTACCGAGCTTCGATCGAAGCGAAAAGAGCAGCGAGAATTCACGCACTTTTCAATATTATAGGCGCCATATGGATCATCATTTTATTTCCGCTTTTGCTTCCATTATTGGAAAATATTTTGGCAGCAATTAATTTAAACGATACTGAGGATTTATTAATTACGAGTTTGTTAGGAATTGCTCTATTTCACACCTTATTCAATGCTTTAAATACTATTTTGTTGATTTGGTTTATACCGTTAATTATTAAAATTACCGAAAAATCGATAGAATTTCGATCATCTAATAATAAAGGATTGCAGTTAAGCTTTATTGGAAAAGGCGTCATGTCAAGTGCTGATCTTTCCCTTTTAGAAGTGAAAAACGAAATAGCACGTTTTGGGAAAATAACAAGTAAAATGTCAACATTTACACACCAATTACTTTACGAAAAAGATTCGAAAAAACAAAAAAACCTTTACCGCAAAATAGCCAAATATGAAGATATCACAGATCGCGTCGAAATTGAGGTGGCCAATTATCTAACAAAAATTTCGGAAAATCAACAAAGTGAATCTTCCGCAATACGAATTCGAAGTATGAATAGTATTGTGAATGACCTGGAAAGTATCGGTGACGCTTTTTATCGTATGTCAAAAATGATCAAACGAAAAGAAAAAGAACGTATTTGGTTCACCCCTGAACAAAGAAACAGTATTACTGAAATGTTTAAACTCGTCGATAACGCTTTTACTATTATGGTAGAAAATCTCAATTTAGAATACGACGAAATTGATACAACTAAAGCTGTTGAAGTTGAGAAACAAATCAATCAAAAACGCGACAAATTAAGAAAAGCATATATTGATAGTATCACCTCACAAAGTGAAGGTAATTTAATGGGAGGTATGATTTACAACGATATGTTTGAATCCATTGAAACAGTGGGAGATCACATAATCAATGTAACAGACGCTATATCTGGTAAAATATAATCTTCTAATACATAACTTAAAACTAGTCTTGCATTATTAACAAACGGTTAACTTTTACGAGTTGTATCATAAAAATCGGACATAATATTAATTTCGCCTTATTAATATCATGACGTAATCAATACAAAATGAAATTATCATTTAAGAGAAAAAGCAGAACCATCATTTTAAACTCTGTTGCTGAGTTTGCAGCGTCAATTATATTTTCTTTACTTTTCTTTATATTCATAAGTCGTCATTTATCAGAGTCGTTCGATCTATATTTTATCACCTTATCGTTTGCCATAGGATTATCCTATTTTGTATCAGTCTACATTCCTTTCTACACCTACAGAATCCATATAATTCCTTTTATCACCGTTCTTAGAGCTTTCCAGAAAAAAAGTTTTGCTTTAATCATCTATAAAGTTCCTATGCAAATTCTGGGTGCTATGGTTGGTTTTTTATTATACCAGTTTGTGAATGAATTCACTACAAATACAGATATTCAATCCATCAAGAACATTAGTATTTCCAGTGCGGAGTTTATTGCATTTCTGAATTTCTTATTCACGGCTATTTTATGTTACGGATTTTATATTATCCGTATTATTTTTAAGAAGAGGAGTACAAATGGAACAGTCTTTTTAGGTTTATTGGTCACTATATTATTTGCTTTGTCTGGAAGTATTCAAGGGTTATCGTTCTTAAATCCTTTTGGCTATTTATTTGCAGAATTATTTGGCACTTCTGAAATCTATATTTCGGTATGGGATTTTGTTCTGATACATATTTTAGCGCCGTTGGCAGCAACATTTTTAGCGTACTATTTTATCAACTTACGATTTGGAAAACAGACAAATCCGTTTTTTAAAAATAAGACACATAAAAAAAATTCATTGAATTGATCAAGACTTAGATTATGAGTAAATTCAGTTTAATATCAGAAGTGATTGGGGAAAAGCGATATCAATCACTTCGTCTTTTTGGTATTCAGGAGCGCACTTTCATTCGACTGCTAACGCTGTTTTTAGTGCTGGCCGCAGTACTCTATCCCTACCCTAGAATTGCAATGTGGTTAGGATTTATGTTAGCTGGATACTCTGCAATTGCAAACGACTCTATTCAAAGTATTGGCACATTCATTGCTTCCAACGGAGATCAAAAATGGTGGAAATTATGGCTGTACATCGGCGGAATATTTGTGGTGACTGTTTTTTACAGTTGGATGATGTATGATGGCGATGTGAGTTATCAACGGTTAACTTCTAAAGGGTTTAGTGAATCACCAACTGAGTTCCACTTTTTACAAATTGCAGCTCCAGTAATACTGCTGTTCATTACGCGCTTAAAAATGCCGGTTTCAACAACTTTTATGTTATTAAGTTGCTTTAGCGCTTCATCTGCAGGAATCATTGGTGTAACACAAAAAAGTTTATTGGGCTATGTTATTGCTTTTACAGTGGCTTTTGCCGTATGGTATTCGTTGTCGGGAGTGTTAAAGCGATTAGTCAAAGGAAAGATGCACCCCATGTGGCGTGTAGCACAATGGATAATTAGCGGCTGGCTTTGGAGCATGTGGATCACGCACGACGCAGCAAATATTGCCATCTTCTTAAATCGCAGCTTGACCGTTTGGGACTTTATCTTCTTTGCCTCATTTATATTTATAGGGTTAGGAATTCTATTTTATCTGCGAGGAGACAAAATACAAGGAATTGTTCAAGAAAAGTCTGAGGTTACAGATGTTAGGACGGCCAGCGTTATTGACTTAGTTTATGCGCTCATTCTTTTCGTATTTAAAGAATGGAGTAATATTCCAATGAGTACAACCTGGATATTTCTGGGACTACTGGGTGGACGAGAAATCGCCATTCAATTCTCTAAACACCTCACTACGGGCAGAGCAACAGGACTCACTTTTAAAATGGTAGGTCGTGATATTCTTTTCGCAACTATAGGACTTGTAATTTCTGTACTCATTGCCTTAGCTGTCAATCCAAACCTACAAGAAGAACTATTAGGCTTGTAACTTATGAATAATTAAAGGAAACTATCTTCAATAAAAGAGCTCCAATTCCACCTATTTCTCGATGCAAAATGAGTCTCTTACAAAGCAGTTAATACGCTTTTAACATTATCGTTCTTTTCTTAACCATAAGTTAAAGCTCAGATTAATTCGAGCAGAAATTAGACATTACCTTTGTCATAAATTAATTAGAGAAACCGTGAAACAAACGATTTTACTAGTAGATGATGATCCGGATATTGTAGAAATGATCTCGTATAATTTGAAAAAAGAAGGATACGAAGTACATACGGCAGCAGATGGCGAAGAGGGAGTGAAATTGGCATCAACTGTTAAGTTTGACCTCATTTTATTAGATGTCATGATGCCTCAAATGGATGGAATCGAAGTTTGTGAGATCATCAGGGATAATAATTCAATTGATCAACCTATCATAGCATTCCTAACCTCTAGAAATGAAGATTATTCACAAATTGCAGGTTTTAAAGCTGGCGGTGACGATTATATCAACAAACCAATTCGTCCTAAAGTACTATTAAGTCGCATAGAAGCCTTGTTGCGCAGAAAACACAAACCGGAGAATAAAGAAGTCATTGCGAACGGCAAGGTCGTTCTAGACCGCGAGCGCTTTTTATTATTACTGGAAGGGCAAGAGATACAGCTCCCCAAAAAAGAGTTTGAATTACTCGAACTTTTACTATCGAAACCGGGAAAAGTATTCGCACGCGACCAAATTCTTTCAACAGTGTGGGGAAACGATACCATTGTTGGAGAACGAACGATAGATGTTCATATCAGAAAATTACGAGAAAAGATCGGAGATGATTACATTCGCACGATAAAAGGAGTTGGCTACACATACAACGAAGTGTGAGAAATAAAAAACCGATACATATAATTTTTGCGGGCAGTATCTTTTTCTCGCTGATATCAGTCGCGTTGATTCTGATCGCTAACGCTTATCTTCCATTGGCGACGCTCTACCTTTTCCTTATTCCCATCGCTAGTTTCATTTTATCTTTTGCCATTTTCTTCTTTGTCGTTGAACGCTTTATTCACGACAAAATCAAACTTATTTACAGAGTCATACGACGAGGAAATAAAGTTGAAGAACAAAGAAATCCAGTCTCCATGATGGATAACACCATCGATAAAGCGGTGGCTGAAACAAAATACTGGGCGGAAGAACGCCATAAAGAGATTCAAAAACTAAAAGAACAAGCAAACTTTCGCAGGGAGTTTCTGGGTAATCTGGCCCACGAATTAAAGACACCTGTTTTCAGTATTCAGGGATATATTCTCACGTTGTTGGAAGGAGGGTTGGAGGATGAGAAGGTCAATCGTAAATTTCTGGAACGTGCTTCTTTTGCGACTGAACGCATGGCTGCGATTTTGGAGGATTTAGATGAAATAACTAAAATGGAAGTCAACCGCTACGAATTGCACATTGAAAAATTTGATCTCGTAAAATTGACCAGGGAAGTGCTTGACTCGACAGAAGAACATCGCCCCGAAAAAGACATCAATGTTCAGATGGATCAAACCTATGATCCCATTTATGTGAAGGCTGACAAAGGTAAAATCTCGCAAGTACTAACCAATCTCATTCTTAATTCTATTAACTATGGAAAAGATGAGGGAAATACAACCATCAGATTTTACCCCTTAGACGATGTGATCATGACAGAAGTAGCAGACGATGGCCCCGGCATTGAGGAAAAAAATTTACCCCGTTTGTTTGAGCGATTTTATCGTGTGGAGCAAAGTAGAAATCGGAATGAAGGAGGGTCAGGCCTTGGACTGGCCATTTGTAAACACATCATTGAAGCACATGACCAATCAATTAATGTTCGCAGTACGATCGATGTTGGAAGCGCCTTCACCTTCTCGCTGCCTAAGACATGAGTCACCCATACCAAGTCAGATATTTTCATTAATTTGGAAAAAAAGAAGTTCATGCTCTATCGCTTGTTAAAATTTGTGATTGGTGTTGGCATTCGTCTCTATTACAACGAGGTGAAGGTTAAAAACAAGCAGCATTTGCCACAGAGAGAAGGTCCTGTTATTATCGTGGCAAACCACCCGAATACGCTCATGGACGCCTGGGTAATTGGAATGATCTGTAAGCAACCCATACACTTCATGGCAAAAGCAACGCTCTTTGACTCCAAATTAAAACTCAGGTTACTCAGAAGTCTCAACCTAATTCCGATTAACCGCCAGGGAGAAGGCATTACAAAGGGAGTTGACAACATGGACTCACTGACCGAATGTTATGAAGTATTGGCCGCTGGTAAAACATTGGTCATCTTCCCGGAAGGCACAAGTTACAAAGAACGTGTTCTTCGCAAATTGAAAACAGGTACAGCCCGAATTGCGCTGGAAACCGAACAGCGTAACGGAGGAGAATTGGGTGTAAAAATAGTGGCAGTAGGTCTGAACTATTCTCAACAAGAAAAATTTCGTAGCAATATTCTCATCGATGTTGACGAGCCGCACGATGTACGCCAATACCTCGAAGAATATAAAAAAAATAAGCACGAAGCTTCAATGCGCTTGACAAAAGAGATTCGAAGACGCCTCGAACGCGTTCTATTAACTGCAGAGTCTCAAGATGAAGAGTTACTGATCGAAAACATTTACAAGGTGCTCAACACGCGCTATCAAGAAAAAAAGATTCGTGGAGTATCGAAAGAAGTTGCGGATATGAAAGAAATCACTCGCCGCCTCGATGAAATCAAAATCCTGCAGCCATGGCGCCTGGAAGAAATCAAAAACAAACTAAAATCCATCGATTGGAAACTTGAAAAAATGCATATTCGCACCGATTTTCTCGATCGCAAATTCCGATCAGTTCCTTTTCTCAAACAAGTGTTGATATCAATGCTCTTTGTTTTAATTGCTATGCCTGTTGCTCTTTTTGGTGTCCTCCACAATATTTTTCAATACCTGTTCTCTGACTGGTTAGTACCTAAAATCTCCAAAGACATTGAATACTATGCACCTTTAGCAATCTTGGTAGGAACTGTTCTCTATCCGGTCACTTATGCCTTATGGGGAGTGCTTGCCTATCTCATTTTTGATTTGCGCTCCTTCGGTATGGTCATTTACATACTCTTACTCCCGACGACTGGACTTTTCGCTTATTGGTTTATTCGGTATCTCAAAAACATCAGTTATAGCTGGCAATACATGCTATTATTGGTCGACCGAAAATCGACACTTCATGCGCTGCGAGAAGAAAAGAAGCGCCTCCACGCGCTCCTCTATGACGATAATATCTGAATAATTTTTTGAATCGCACTTCCTTTTTAGGCATCACTACGCTTATTGCAGGATTCCATTCGTTTTAATTAAATTTGAACAATACAATGGGTCTTTTATCGCGAAAGTTAAAAAGCATATAGTCACTTATTAAAAGTAAAATAAAACTTAGTTTTGTATCAGTTTATATGGCAAAATCATCAATTATGAAATACAGTGTTATTGTTGCTCTCCTCATTATAATGAGTGCCTGCAACCAAGGTGATAAGGAGCCCAAAAAGCAAACGGAACAAGATGTTTCAAATTATCGTGCTTTAAAAGTAGTCGATAATCAGGGGCGCTACAAGGAGTGGTATCCCGGACACGAGCAGCTTAAACTGGAGGGTAGACAAAACGAAAAAGGAGAGCGTACCGGCATTTGGAAACTCTACGCTAAAAATGGAGTAGTGCTTTCCATAACTGTATATACAGATGGAAAAAAAGATGGTCACATTATTGTGAAACACCCCAATGGTGCATTGCACTATAAAGGCCAGTACGTTATGGATAAACGCGTAGGGGAATGGAAGTTCTACGATGAACAGGGAAATCTCACAAAAACTGAAAATTTTGGAGAAGTAGAATAATGCGCAGAATCCCCTCACATATCATCGACGACATCATGAACACCGCCCGCATTGAGGAGGTAATCGGTGATTATGTACAATTAAAAAAATCAGGGTCCAACTATAAAGGTCTCAGCCCATTCACTGAAGAGAAAACACCTTCTTTTATGGTGAGTCCCGCCAAGCAGATCTTTAAATGTTTCTCATCTGGAAAAGGGGGGACAGTGGTGAGTTTCCTCATGGAAATGGAACAATTCAGCTATCCGGAGGCACTAAAATGGTTAGCAGAACGCTATAACATTCAGTTGCCAGAAGAAAAACCACTTACTGAAGAAGAGAAGGAAGAAATTACGGAGCGCGAGAGTTTACAAATCATCAACGATTTTGCACGCGACTTTTTTGTAGACACCATCCACAACACTGATGAAGGAAAAACAATTGGGCTATCTTACTTCAAGGAGAGAGGATTTCGTCACGACATTATCGAGCGATTCCAACTCGGCTATTGCCCGCGAAAAGAGCTATCATTTACAGAAACGGCGCTTAAAAAAGGATTTAAACAAGAGTACTTAGAACAACTGGGACTTACCAAAGTTAAAAATGACAGGTCTTTTGATTTTTTTAGCGGGCGGGTGATGTTCCCCATTCACAGTGTTTCCGGTAAAGTGCTCGGTTTTGGTGGACGAACGCTGCAGACTGATAAAAAAGTAGCTAAATACTTTAACTCACCAGAAAGTATTCTTTACAATAAAAGTAAGATCCTTTACGGGATCTATTTTGCCAAAACTTCCATCATCAAACAAGACAACTGCTTTTTGGTGGAAGGATATACGGATGTGATTAGTCTGGCACAATCGGGAGTAGATAATGTTGTCGCCAGTAGCGGTACATCGCTGACCAAAGAACAGATAAAGCTCGTTCAACGATACACTAACAACATTACAGTTCTTTATGATGGTGATGCTGCAGGAATCAAAGCTTCTTTCCGGGGAATTGATCTCATTCTGGAGGCAGGCATGAACGTCAAAGTCTTATTATTTCCGGATGGAGACGATCCCGACTCGTACGCTAAAAAAGTTGGTGCTGACGAATTACAGCAATATATTGCGGATCACCAACGGGATTTTGTGAGTTTCAAAACCCAAGTCCTCCTCGAAAGCACCTCGAATGATCCTGTAAAACGCGCTCAATTGATACGGGAAATTGTGACTTCCATTGCGAAAATCCCCGATAACATTACACGTAGCGTTTATCTCAAACAAACGGCAGAACAATTTGACCTCACAGAGCAAACACTGGTTAACGAGCTCAATAAGATCAGGAGAAAACTAAGTAATGAGCGCCGGGGTCAACCCGTAATCCCGGAAAAAGAAGAACAAGTTTTAGCTCCTCAACAACAGGAAGCCGATAAGAGCCATCGTACTTTTTATGAACAGGAAAAGGATCTGATTCGCATACTTATTCTATATGGAACGCGCGCTTTAGAAATTGAATCTGCAGATGAAAACGCTGAAGAGGAGGTCTCAGAAGTTAGTGTTGCCGAACTCATCATCGCAGAGATTATCCGTGATGACCTCTCCTTTGATGATCCCTTATTCAAAATGCTCTTTGACCACTGTGAAAAAGGGTTAGCGGAAGGTGTACTTTACGAACCGACACATTTTCTGCGGCTTGAAGATCAAAACATCGTCAAATTTGTCAGTGATCTCTTATCTCCGCGATACGAGCTGAGCAGAAAATGGCTAATGGATTACCGCATTGAAACAAACGGGGAAATACACAAGCTTCCGCAAGCTGTGAAAGAATCATTGTATTCATTTAAAAAGGGTAAAATCATTGCGCGCATCGAAGTGATTAGAGAACAGCTGAAACCTCGAGAAGAAAAGATATCTGACGAAAAAATCAACGATTTACTCAAAGAACAAATGCAACTGGACCGCATTAAAGGCAGTTTCGCGCATCAACTGGGAAGAATAATTATTTGACATATCCAGAAAAAGTAGTAGTTCGACCCGGACGATTCTATAGCTCAGCGATCTCTTTATTTACGACGATTTAAGACGAGTAAAAAAATTTGAGAAGAGCCCCTGTTATCGTTCCATCGAAATTATTGTTCACCAAAGATATCACCTTGAACATTTTGCGAAATCTCTATTTTTTTTACATTTGATAAAGACAAATTGATTCATTCACTGTTAATCTTTTTTGTCATTTTTTACAAAAACTTCGTCTATTTACTAACTATAGCTATTAAAACAACTATGCACTGCATCAATCAATCTTTACTCTGGGTTATTAGTTTCCTCATCGTACAAAACACTTGCTTAGCTAAAAACATGAGCAATAACCCAATTTACGACTCCCAAAGCAACGTAGAAAATATTGACAAACACTTCTTTATAGAAAACAAAGGTCAATGGCCAGCTCAAGTGTTCTTTCTAACCCAAATTAATGGTTTAGATGCCTGGATTACCAATAATGGTGTTTTATACGATTTGTACAAAGTAGAAGCATCTGAACTTTCGGATCGCAAGAACAGAACCCGCAAAGGACATCGTGTCTTTTACAAGTTAAATCACGTAAATGTCGATGTAAAAAAAGTGGGCAAACAACGGCAAAAAGGCTATTACAATTATCTCACTGGTAACGACAAAAGCAAACACGCTAAAAATGTTAGCTTATTTAAAGAGGCAGTAGTAAAAGACATTTATGACGGTATCGATATTCGTTATTATTTTGATAATGGCACCCTTCGCTACGACTATATTGTTCACCCCGGAGCTGATCCTTCAACGATCGAATTTAATCTGACAGGGGCTGAGCAAACAAGACTAAATCCTGACGGTGATCTTACCTTTAGCACTCGGTTTGGACAAGTTAACCTAGCTGACCTTTACTGCTACCAAGACAATGAAGAGAACCCCATTCAAGGATGGTTCAAACAACAAAAGTCGGGATGCTGGAAGATTCGAATTGGAGCTTATGATGAAACTAAAAAATTGATCATCGACCCGCTTGTTTATTCGACATTCTTAGGTGGAGGGAACGTTGATGATGCGCAATCTATCGCACTTGACAATAATGGAAATGCCTACGTTACAGGTTATACTCAATCGCCTGATTTTGATACTTCAACTGGGGCGTATCAAAGTTCTTCAAATGGAAGCAGCGATATCATTATATCTAAAATTGGGGCCTCGGGTAATAATCTCGAGTACTCCACATACCTCGGAGGTAGCGATTTTGACACTGGCGAATCAATCGCTGTAGATGTTAACGGAAACGCATATATTACCGGGGAAACCCAATCAACTGACTTTGCTGTCACAAGCGGAGCTTACCAAACGACAATTGGTGGAAGCAATGATGTTTTTGTTACAAAGATCGATGCGACAGGTAGTAACCTTTTATACGCTACCTACATTGGTGGGAGCAACCTTGACAGAGGCTATGCAATTGCATTAGACGCTGGCAATAATGCATACGTTACGGGTTCAACGCAATCGAGCGACTACCCGACTACAAGTGGAGCGCATCAAGTCTCAATAGATGGAAACAATGATGTTTTCGTAACTAAATTAGACGCCACAGGTAATAGTCTGATTTACTCTACTTATATCGGAGGAAGTGATGTG
>CAYFTH010000044.1:0-21768 GCA_964346075.1 uncultured Fluviicola sp.
ATACTATTTCTTGAATTTAAACGATGCATTTAACGGTAGCGTATGTATTTAATGTTTTTTTCATTATTCGGCCCGTTGAAAAAGGAAACTCGCTTGCGATTGTTGTTGGGTTTTTGTTTCGGTTAATAGTTACAAGATAAGAGAACAACTTGCAATTATGTTGATAATTGTGCGAGAAAAAGAAAGAGACTCTCGCGACCATAAGTTTTCTTTGTTGATCGCCATAATTTCCTAAACATTTTTACTTCTTTTTGGTTTTAAAGGCTAATATCTCATTCGGCTCACTATTTTTGCATCATGTCTCAAAGTAGTCCATCAAAATTTAATGTCAATATTTTTAGACGCTTGTTGACCTACGCCAAGCCTTATCAAAGGTATCTTTGGATTGCATTCTTATTTACGGTAGGTTTATCAATCGTCGCTCCATTAAGGCCTAGTGTTATAGGTAATATGGTGGACGAATACATTGTTAAAAATCAGGATCGTGAGGCGTTGCTGCTATGGACCATGGTGATTATAGGCATGCTTATTTTAGAAGCGGCTTTTCAGTTCCTCAATGCCTATTTTGCAAACCTATTGGCGCAATCAGTGATTCGGGATATACGCAAAAAGCTATTCAAACACATGATGGCTTTTAAAATGAAATATTTTGACCAAAATCCGATTGGATCTGTTGTGACACGTGTGGTTTCCGACCTTGAAACTATTTCCAACGTGTTCTCACAAGGACTAATCAACATGCTGGGAGATATTTTGGTGTTGCTCACCATTTTGGGTTGGATGTTCTGGACAAATGCGCTGCTCGCTCTCTTTGTCTTACTTCCCATTCCCTTGCTCATTTTAGCCACTCGGATTTTTGCGCGCGCAATGAAAAAAGCCTATCAAAAAGAAAGTCGCGAAGTGAATCGCTTGAATACTTTTGTACAGGAGCGCTTAACGGGTATGGCAGTATTGCAATTGTTCAATCGGGAACGGGTGGAAAAAGAGCGTTTTTCCAGGATCAACGAAGAGCACAAAAAGGCGCATGTTGCCACTATATGGGCTAATTCAATATTTTTTCCTGTAGTGGAATTCTTAAGTTCGCTCTCGATTGCATTTTTGATTGTTTTTAGTGCCTGGTCGCTTGCAAATGATTTCTCGGTGGTTGGAGATTCAACGGGTACGATTGTGAAATATACGCTGTGGGTGCACATGCTCTATCGACCAATACGTCAATTAGCTGATAAATTCAATATCCTTCAACGTGGAATTGTGCGCGCCGAACGCGTGTTCAAAACACTGGATGAGGACGAAAAAATCCAGGATACAGGAACACTGCAAAAAGTAGATTTTCAACAAAGTATAACGTTCAATAAAGTCTGGTTTGCCTATCAGGATGAAGACTGGGTGTTGAAAAATATTGATTTGAAAATTGAGCCGAATAAAACGGTGGCGTTCGTTGGAGCTACTGGTGCTGGTAAAAGTTCGATCGTCAACTTACTTTCTCGTTTTTACGAATACCAGAAAGGTGAAATCTCAATCGGGGATGTTCCCGTGCGGGATATTGATTTAACTTACTTGCGAAAAAATATATCGATCGTTTTACAGGATGTATTTTTATTTTCTGATACTGTTTTTAACAATATAACGCTTGGTGATCCCGAGATCTCAAAAGAAAAAGTTGTAGCCGCGGCAAAAGCTGTTGGAGCACACGAATTTATCATGCGACTGCCTGAGAACTATGACTATTTTGTCGGTGAACGAGGAGGCGTATTGTCTGTTGGTCAGCGCCAACTTCTGGCATTCATTCGTGCTTATGTTTACAACCCCCACATTCTTATTTTAGATGAGGCGACTTCAAGTGTCGATAACGAAAGTGAGGAACTTATTCAGCAGGCAACAGAAAAGCTCACAGTGGGCCGTACATCAATAGTTATAGCACATCGATTATCGACAATACAACAAGCAGACAAGATCGTTGTTTTAGATAATGGGGAAGTCATGGAAGCGGGAAGTCATGAAGAATTACTCGATAAGGGTGGCTTTTACAGCAATTTATATGAACGACAATTTTTATCAAATACAGACGAGTTATGACACGATTAAAGATAGGCGGTGTGCCTGAGCATTTTAATCTACCCTGGCGACTTGCCATGGAAGAGGGGAGTCTCAAATCCGAAGATATTCATGTGCATTGGGAAGATATGACAGGTGGTACTGGTCAAATGGTGCGCGGTTTAGAGAATAAGTCATTGGATGTAGCTGTTTTATTAACGGAAGGTATAACTAAATCGATTCTACAGGGCTTAGACGCGAGTATATTACAAGTATATGTGACTTCATCGCTTCATTGGGGTATTCATGTACCCTTTAATTCCGATATAAATTCTGTGAATCAGCTCGAGGGAAAAACTTTTGCAATCTCGCGTGAGGGCTCAGGGTCTCATTTGATGTCCTATGTTTTGGCTGATCGCGAAGGTTGGGATATTGATAAACTTGATTTCTCTGTAATCGGAGATATTTATGGTGGTTTATGGGCCCTGGAAAATAATGATTCTCAAGCATTTTTATGGGAGAAATACACCACTCATCCTTATGTAGAACAAGAAAAATGTCGGTATGTAGATGAGGTGGTGACGCCGTGGCCGTGTTTTGCTATTGCCGTGCGCAATGAAATTTTGAAAGAACATGAAACTCCTCTTCGCAAAATGTGTGAAATCATCAACCAAAAAGCGTGGGAATTAAAACAACATCCCAAAGCTGATGAGTTGATTGCGTGGCGTTATGGTTTAAAAAAACACGACGTCCGTAAATGGTTGAAAGAGACTGATTGGAACTACGACGGAAGCAATTATGAATCAGCTTTTGATGATGCCGTGGAATATTTGCTACGTTTAAAGTTGATCACGGATGAACAAGCTGATAACTATAGTGCGAAATTGTTTCGAAATTAATTCACAATTATGGGGTATACGAGTGCAAAACCAGGTGTGGAGCAGTTAAAAAAAGTGTTTATAGAACGGGGAGTTCGGGGCATTGTCTTTTCTCCCGGTTCTCGAAATGCTCCGCTCGTAGTCGCTTTTTACGATGATGACCGTTTTGAAAAACTGGTTATTCCTGATGAACGAAGTGCTGCTTTTTATGCACTGGGAATGGCGGAACAATGGGGCGCACCAGTTGCCGTAATGTGCACTTCTGGTTCTGCATTGCTTAATTATTACCCCGCTGTGAGTGAGGCTTTTTACCGCAATATCCCCCTTTTAGTAGTCTCTGCAGATCGACCTTTGGAGTGGACCGATCAAGGCGATGGACAAACCATTCGGCAGACAGGGGTGTTTCAAAATCACATTGTAGCAGAAACGCGTATGTTTGAGCAACCGCATCATGCCGATCAAAAATGGTGGAACCGCAGGGAAGCAAACCGCGTCATACAAAAGGCTTCAGGTCAAGGTGGAGGTCCTGCACATATTAACTTTCCTTTTCAAGAGCCACTCTACGAAACTAATACAGAAAGCGGGGATTCTGCCTCAATACCTACTGCTCGCTATGAATTGCCAAAAGCAGTTCTGCGCGAAGATCAGCTCGCTATGATCGAAAAAGCATGGCGAACGCATTCCAGAAAGTTGATTATTTGTGGTCAGCTACCACCAAACCCCGTTTTACAGGGTAAATTAAAACAATTGGCCAACGATAAAAGTGTAGCGATTGTCGTAGAAAATACGAGTAACTTGCAGGATCAGCGATTTGTTCATTGCATTGATCGCACTATTAATAGTTTCAGGGATGAAGCACCTGAAATATTTCAGCCTGATCTTTTAATTACCATTGGTGGTGCAGTTATATCAAAGAAAATTAAAACCTACCTGCGTTCTTACGGACCTCAGATGCATTGGAAAATTGGAGCTGAATTTCCTATGATGGACACTTATCAGCATTTGTCACACACTTTTCCTATGGCGCCGGAAACATTTGTCGATGCACTTCTCGACGATAGATTGGAACGTAATATTTCGAGATATGGAGAACAATGGAAACAGTTGGATTATCAAGTTCAATCACTTCAAGAAGATTATTTTCAAGATGCTCCTTATGCCGATTTGAGTGTGTTTGAATTGCTTATGGACGTCGTACCAGATAACAGCATCTTACATTTGGCCAATAGCTCGGTGGTCCGATACGGACAATTATTTGACCCTATAAATTCCATTCAATATTATTGTAACCGAGGGACCAGCGGTATTGATGGTTCGATGAGTACTGCTATTGGAGGCGCTATAGCAAAAGACGACCGTATGCATACGATAATAGTTGGTGATCTAAGCTTTTTTTATGATAGTAATGCACTGTGGAATAGTTATTTGCCTTCTAATGTTAGAATCTTTTTAATTAATAATGGCGGTGGAGGCATATTTTCAATAATACCCGGACCGCATTCGACGCCCGCAAAAAAAGATTATTTCGTTACAACGAATGAAGCGGATGCAGCATCAATTTGTAGTGCTTTTGATGTCAATTATTATGAGGCAAAAGACATGGAGTCGATTTCAAATCAATTGCAGGCATTTTATGAACGCCAAACTGATGACCGTCCGGCCGTTATGGAAATACATACACCCGAAGAAGAAAATGCTCAGGTGTTAAAGACGTATTTTGAAAAAATAAAGATCCATTCAATAGTGCAACTCAACGGTGAATAGTAAGATTGAAAAAAGTGAAAAACTTTATGGGCAGCTGTTTGCTTACTTGTGCCTAAAATAAAAAAAGCCTATTCCAACGTAGTAGCAGGAATAGGCAAATAGAGGTTTACGATTACACATTATTTTGTGTGCGGCGAACTTAACTAAACTTTGTGTCTGCAGTTACTACAAAATTGCGAGTGGATTGAATAGAGGATGAGAGGAGAAAAAGCGAAGCCTTTGACCGCCGAAGGGGAAACGAAACCTCAATAAATAGTGAGTATTGATAAAGCTTTCGGGTTTTTTGAAGATATTAACCAAAAAGCCAGCATTGTTAGACTCTAGTTTATGAAAAAAATGGGGTAAACAAGCGGATATGCATTTAATTTTTTGTTTAGATGAACTAAAATTGATGCTGAGTCCCCAACTTTTGCACTTGCCCCCTGATCAGACATCCATGTTATTTATTGTTCGTTGAACTTTGATTGGTATTATTCGGGTTTTTATTTTTTGATTGCGGTTTGAAATGATATTCTACATTATACTTGGGATGCGTTGACTCATTCTTTTTGGAAGTGTCCGTTTTTTTTGCGGTATTGTCCTTTTGTTCAGATTGTTCCCTTTGTCGACGTAACGCTATCGCTTCTTGATTCTTTTTGTATTGCTCCATTTTTAATTTCCATTCAGCTTCGTAGTCAGGCGGTTCTATTCCCAACTCTTGTTCAATTTCGTAGCTGTATTTGGGAGCACGTGGACCTTTTTTTCGGAACGAAATAGCTACCACAGCTCCCACTAACAATCCAGCGAAGTGTCCTTCCCAGGATATGCCTTGCTTTATCGGGAAGATTCCCCAGATCATGGAGCCATAAATGAAAGCTACGAATAGTGCAATAGCCTGTAATGGCAGGTATTTGCGAATAAAACCACTAACGAGCAGGAAACTAAATAATCCATAAATCACTCCAGACATGCCAATATGAAAACTACCTGTGTTTTCTGCAAAATACCATAATAAAAATCCGCTTCCAACCCAAATAAACAATGTTACCCAAGGCGCAATTTCGCGGTAGAAGTAGATGAGAGCAGCAAATAGAATAGCAGTAGGAATCGAATTGTTGATAATGTGTCCGAAATCTGTTTGTCCGTGAATGAAAGGCATAAGCAGAATTCCCTTGAGACCCTCCCATGTACCCGGCTGAACACCTAGTTGGTAGAGATCGAGTGAAAAAATGCGATCCAGAAAAAATATGCTCCACATGAATATCACCAAAAGCAAAGGGTAAACAACTGCTTCAATGGTTCTTTTGCTATCTTGATTAAAACGTATCACGCCTCTGGGAGTTCAAATTTTATTCCGTCTTTTTTTTACCGACAGAATGACAGCAATCACCACCGAGTACGGTTCTCCTTTTGCTATATTTGTCCAGGAATATTGAAATGAAGTTATGAGAAGAGTCGTAGTAACCGGAATGGGAGCGTTAACTCCCTTGGGGAATGATGTTGAGACATTCTGGAAAAATGTAAAGAACGGTGTGAGTGGTGCAGCGCCAATAACCACTTTTGATGCATCATCATTTAAGACACAGTTTGCCTGTGAACTCAAAGGGTTGGACCTAACGCAACACCTGGATCGCAAAGAGCGCAAGAAATATGATCGTTTTACGCAGTATGCTTTGATAGCATCCGAACAGGCGCTGGCTCAAGCGAATTTCGGTTCTGATGTCGATCGTGATCGGGTAGGCGTCATTTGGGGATCTGGCAACGGGGGCATACAAACGTTCGAAGAACAGATGAAGGAATACTTTGAGCAAGGAGAAAAGCCGCGTTTTTCACCCTTTTTTATTCCGCGTATCCTGGTTGATATTGCAGCGGGAGTCATTTCAATGAAACATGATTTGCGCGGTGTTAACTTCAGTCCTGTTTCTGCCTGTGCTACATCAACTACAGCTATCATAGAGGCGTTTAATTATATTCGATGGAATAAGGCTGACGCAATTGTCTGTGGTGGTTCTGAAGCGCCTATAGGGCCAGCAACTATCGGTGGTTTTGGTTCATTAAAAGCCTTGTCGACGCGAAATGACAACCCTACAACTGCTTCTCGACCTTTCGATCAAAGTAGAGATGGCTTTGTAATGGGAGAAGGAGCAGGGGCTTTTGTGCTTGAGGAGTATGAGCATGCTAAAGCTCGCGGTGCTGAGATTTTAGGTGAAGTTGTCGGAGGAGGTATGGCAGCGGATGCTTATCATTTAACGGGAACACATCCCGAAGGTGACGGAGCTGTGAAAGGAATGCAACTGGCCCTCGAGGAAGCGGAAATAGCACCTGATGAAGTCGGTTATGTTAATATGCATGCTACTTCTACACCTATAGGAGATTTGAGCGAATTGAAAGCGCTGGAACGTGTTTTCGGGAAGCGCCAAAACTTGAATGTGAGCGGCACGAAGTCAATGACAGGGCATTTATTGGGTGCAGCTGGTGCAATTGAAGGTATTTTGAGTGTGCTCGCACTTGAACATCAATTAGTGCCACCAACCATTAATGTAGAAAACTTCGAGACTGATTTCAAGGATCATTTCCATTTTCCAATAGCCGTAGCTGAACCAGCAGTAATGACCTATGCTTTATCCAATACATTTGGATTTGGAGGACATATCGCATCTGTACTGTTTAAACGCAGGAGTTAATCCTATCGAATTAGTGGGTTTTTGATGAAACTCACCATGAGAACTGATAATTGTCACTTAGTAGTCAGAGATGAGTCTATAGTTTTGTCATGAGAGTCGCACAAAGTGTGCTGCTGGTAATTACAAAAAATGATTAAACTATGAGAACTCAAATAATCAAGACATTCTTGTTAGGGGTACTATTTCTACCTTTATTGGCTTATACACAGTCCTACCGAGTAGATGAAGCCTCTAGATTCGTCGTTGCCGGAACATCTACCCTTCACGATTGGGAGATGGTTTCTGATGAAGGGAGAGGCGAAGCCGCGTTTAAATTTTTGGATGGAGAATTTTACTCCATTGAATCACTGGAGGTTGCTTTAAAGGGAGAATCTTTAAAAAGTGGTAAGGAGAAAATGGATAACAATGCATACGAAGCATTGGAGACAGATGAGAATCCTTTCATACGATTTGATTTAAGTCGTGTGATTGCTATCGAAAACGATCGCCTCCGCCTTAAGGGTGATTTTAGTGCTGGAGGTAAGAAGAAAACGGAAATCATCGAAGTTCAAGTGGAGGAGTTAGAAGATTCAATTTTACTCACAGGTTCTTTTGATATCACATTTACAGAATATGATATGGAACCGCCATCAGCTCTGATGGGTACAATTAACACCGGTAATGAACTCACCATTTCTTTTGAAGCAAGATTTAAAAATTAATTCGTAAAAATAAAAGCTAAAAATAGATTAATTATGTTGAAAAAAATGATCTCAATATCAGCAATTTTTGTTTCTGTTGCCGCATTCGCGCAACAGCCATCAATTCAGTTTTATCGTCCAAACAGCAAAGTGGGGAATGCAATTTTTGAACCTCCGAAAAAAGACTCCGTTTCTTATGATGGACTTAAAGTTCGCGTGGGAGGAGACTTTGCGATGCAATTTCAGGCACTCAACCAAAGTAATGAAATGGATAACCTGGTAGATATGGGTAGTGACTTTAATTTACCAACTGCCAACCTTAATATAGACGTTCAGTTGCATGATGGGTTACGGATGCACATGCGTACATACATGTCTTCACGTCACCATGTTGATGCTTGGATAAAGGGTGGACACATTCAGGTAGATAAATTGAATTGTATTAAGCCTGGCTTGTTGGAAGGTTTAATGGATATGACGACAGTTCGAATAGGCTTAGATGAAATCAATTATGGTGATGCGCACTTCAGAAGAACGGATAATGCCAGAGCAATTCACAATCCTTTTGTCGGGAACTATTTGATGGATGCTTTTACGACTGAAGTTTTCGGAGAAGTTTTGTTGCGTAAAAAAGGAGTAATCGGAATGCTAGGCGTTTCAAATGGAAAATTGAATCAGAGTGTGGTACTTCCTCAAAATCGATACAATAAACCTTCTTTTTATGGTAAGGTAGGTTACGATAATACATTTGGTGAGGATTTTCGAGCGAGACTAACGGGTTCATGGTACATCAATACGGGCACCGGAACAGGAGCGTGGCTCTATGGAGGTGATCGCGCAGGATCGCGTTATTATAATGTCCTGGAGACAACTGATGGTGACGGCAGTGATTTTGATGGAAGGTTTAATGCACGCTTTAATAAGATATCGTCCTTTCAGGTAAATCCATTTATTAAATTCAAAGGACTTGAGTTTTTCGGCATCTACGAAGTTGCAGATGGATTGATGGAGTTTGAAGATCCTGATAATAATGAAGGAGCAATGACTCAACTTGCAGCAGAATTGCTATATCGCTTCGGTAAAAACGAGCAATTCTATGTTTCAGGTCGTTACAACGAAGTCAGTGGTAAAATGCAGGAAGGTGCTCAAGACCCCATGAACGTGAGTCGAATCAATGCTGGTGCTGGTTGGTATTTGACTAATAATGTGGTCATAAAACTTGAGTATGTTACTCAGGATTACAATGGTGATGGCTGGTCTGGACGTCTTGATGGCGCCAACTTTAATGGAATAGTAGGTGAAGCAGCAATAAGTTTCTAAACCGATCGACTCAAAAAAAACGAGTAGCAAAGAGTGTCAGTATATGACGCTCTTTGCTTTTTTTACGAGTACCCGTGATGTCCTATAATCAAATTGTCCTCTTGTAAATGGAGTGTAACATGAGTTACTCAAAAAAAGATATTCCTTTACGCTTATTTTGTACATTTGCAAATGATTAAATAATTGAAAATATGAAAAAACTTAAATTACCAATAACACTTTTTCTGGCGGGTTTAATGCTACTTCCAGTAGCTTGCAAGGAAGGTGGAGAGAATAAGGAAGAAAAAACGGCCGATGCCGACGGATATTCAGGTGCGACAAAGAAAAGTCATACGAATAAATTGGCGACGCAAAATAGTGATTGGTGGCCGCAGCGTCTCAATCTCTCATTATTGCGTCAAAATTCAGAGAAATCGACTCCGATGGGAGAAGACTTCAATTATACGGATGCTTTCAGATCTGTGGATTACGAGGCATTGAAAAAGGATATACGCGATTTAATGACCGATTCTCAGGATTGGTGGCCCGCAGACTTTGGTCATTACGGAGGATTGTTCATCAGAATGGCGTGGCATAGTGCAGGGACATACCGTACTGCTGACGGTCGCGGTGGTTCACGTTCAGGACAACAACGATTTGCACCGATCAATAGCTGGCCAGACAATGCCAATCTGGACAAAGCGCGTCGATTACTTTGGCCCATTAAGAAGAAATACGGCGACAAAATTTCGTGGGCAGATTTGATGATATTGACTGGTAACGTGGCCTTAGAATCAATGGGCTTTGAAACCATTGGTTTTGCTGGTGGTCGTAAGGATGTTTACGAACCAGCTCTCGATGTGTACTGGGGAGAAGAAAATAAATGGTTGGCTAAAGATCGTTATGCTGAAGATGGTGATTTAGAAAATCCATTAGCCGCTGTACAAATGGGATTAATATATGTGAATCCAGAAGGTCCGGATGGAGAACCAGATCCAATGGGATCAGCCAAGAATATTCGCGAAACGTTTGCGCGCATGGGAATGAATGATGAAGAAACAGTTGCCCTGATCGCTGGTGGACACACCTTGGGAAAAACGCACGGTGCGGGTGATGCATCACATGTTGGACCAGAGCCTGAAGCTGCAGATATTGAGGAGCAAGGACTAGGTTGGAAAAGTTCCTATAAATCAGGTAAAGGAGAAGATGCAATAACTTCTGGTCTGGAGGTGACCTGGTCTTCCACCCCAACGGAATGGAGTCATGATTACCTGACATTTCTTTTCGAATATGATTGGGAGCTTACAAAAAGTCCTGCTGGAGCTCATCAATGGGTAGCCAAAGATGCAGACAAAATAATTCCCGATGCCTTTGATGAAAAGAAAAAGCATCCTCCATACATGATGACATCAGACATCGCTCTTAAAAAAGATTCGATCTATAAAGCGATTTCCTTACGCTTTCTGGAGGACAAAGAAGCATTCAATGATGCATTTGCAGACGCGTGGTTTAAGTTAACGCACCGTGATATGGGGCCAAAATCCACTTATTTGGGGCCAGAAGTTCCCGAAGAAGATTTTATATGGCAAGATCCGCTTCCTGAAGCTGATTACCCTATGATCGACGCGAATGATGTCACGATGTTGAAAAAAGAATTGTTGAATTCAGACTTAACGATTAGTGAATTAGTTGAGACAGCTTGGGCTTCAGCTTCAACATATCGCCACTCAGATCGAAGAGGTGGTGCTAATGGAGCACGTATTCGACTGGCTCCTCAAAAAGATTGGGAAGTTAATAATCCGGAACAACTTCAACGTGTATTAGCAGTTCTCAAAGAAATTAAAACAGCATTTAATGAGGATTCAGCGCCTAAACAAGTATCTATGGCTGATCTTATCGTACTTGGTGGAAATGCTGCTGTAGAACAAGCGGCCAAAAATGCCGGGGTAGCTGTTGAGGTACCTTTTACGCCGGGTCGAACGGATGCAACACAAGAACAAACGGATGTGGAGTCATTTGAACTTCTCGAGCCGATGGCCGATGGATTTCGCAATTACCTGAAAACAAAATATACTATTGCTACTGAAGGGTTGTTAGTTGACAAGGCGCAATTACTGCGTCTTACAGCACCGGAAATGACCGTTTTGGTTGGTGGAATGAGAGCATTAGAAACCAATTATGACGATTCTAAAAAAGGAATATTCACTGAGACAAATGATGAACTCAACAACAATTTCTTTTCAGAACTGCTAGAGATGGATGTCGAGTGGGAAGCACAATCAGATGATAAAGAAGTCTTTAACGGTAAAGATCGCGAATCGGGTGACGTGCAATATACAGCTACTCGCGCCGACCTTATATTTGGTTCTAATTCTGAATTGAGAGCGCTAGCTGAGGTTTATGGTAGCGACCGCAACAACGAGAAGTTTGTGCGTGATTTCGTCGATGCGTGGCATAAGGTGATGACGCTCGATCGATTTGATTTGAAATTTAAGTAATATTTTACAGCAAAAATAGAAGCTCATGAGTGCCTGCATTCATGGGCTTTTTTATTCAATAGATTTAGTGATGAAAGCGTTCATATGATTTTTTTAACGTGTGTATAAGCGTAATTCGTTGTAAGAGAATCTAGCATGTTGATCAATGAGTGGAGGATTGTTTGATAATATCGTTGTACTTCAACAAAACGTGAGCTTTATAAAAAAGTAGATGCTTTTAAAGTTTTGGCTTTATATGATATACTGTGGGTAATCGAATTTTAGCTTACCTGCTATGAGGTAAATCATATTGATAAAATTATCGATATTTTTATATCCACGAGCCCTTTTTTTTAGCCAATTGAATGAAATAGAATCTTTTGTATTCGGAGATGTATCATTTTTTATTTCGGTGCATCAAGTACGGAAAAACGGATCGATTCGCGATACCCCTTCTCATCGATGACGATTAATTGATGCTCACCGCGTGTTGGCTTATAATTTATTTTATGAAGATCTTCTGTCATACCAAGATAACGATCATCAATGTGCCAGAATAATTTACTGGAAGCATCTTGATGCGCAGCTTCAAAAACGATTTCATTTTGATCTCCATTCAAATCGCGAACATCAACGATTTGGCTACCATTTTTGGGGTAAATAACCGCAAATTCTGACGCTTGACCGCGTGATTGGCAGGAGGGATGGAGCTCTGGTAAACCTCGATAATCAGGGTGCTTTTTCCTGTAATACCAGCCTTGAAGTGCGGGTAATACAAATCGGTTCGACTGTATAACATCGTTTGGTGCGCAGTCCATGTGATAACGAAAGTCCGCAGTTGAATCGGTAAGAAAAGTTTCGTGAAATTGGCAACTCGACGTTCGAGATGCATGTTGGTACAGTAAAACTTCTTCTGTCGATTCACATTTTCTAGTTGCGCGATGCCCACTAGAGGTGCAGATGTCCATGTATTTCATTTCCTCTTCAGGAGGCGAAAACCAATGTTCGGGTTGTTCGGGTAAGTTTGCGAAAACGTCGAAAAGAATGGGGCCGGCAGTACTGCTGCCAATCAATCCCGGACGACCTTCACCAGATGCGTTGCCAGTCCATACACCCACAACATAACGCGGCGAACATCCAATAGCCCAGGCATCGCGATTCCCAAAACTCGTTCCTGTTTTCCAGGCAATTTGTTGTCCTGAAGAGAAGTTTTGCCAAGAAGCTTCAACACCTGGTCGATTTACTTTTTGTAATGCCTGAAATATTTGATAGATCGCACCCGCTCGAAATGGAGTACCGATAGGGCCTGAGGTCGCTGCCGACTGTTTACCTTGCTGCCATTTTGGAGCTTTCCAGGTTTGCGAGGAATAGGCTTTCTCTACGTTGAAGTAATTCAGTGTCTTGACCATTCCCGAATAGGTGTGGCAAAGGTCCCAAAGGGAAGATTCGGCGCCGCCTAAAATCAATGATAACCCATAGTGTTCGGCACTCTTATCAACATAACGATGTCGGAGTGACTGTAAAAGATGTATAAATTTTTTCAAACCGTACTTTTGAAGTAAACCCACGGCGGGTACATTGAGCGAGCGAGCCAGAGCATCCTCTACACGTACAGCACCGTCGTGGGTGCGTCTGAAATTTTTAGGAGCGAAGTTGTCAAATCGGACGGGAACATCTGGAATCAACATATTGTTTTGGATCAAACCTTCTTGTGTCATGGCCGTATAGAGAAAAGGTTTTAATAAACTCCCTGTGCTTCTGCGTGCATGAATGATGTTGACGTAACGTTCGTGTTTTTTAGCTTTGGCGGTGTTGCCAATATAAGACTTCACTTCATTGGTATGTGTGTCGATAATGAGTAAAGCAGCGTTGTGGATGTAATTTTCATTTAATCGTTTTTGATGACGGTGCATCAATGCTTGCATTTTGCGCTGTAATCGACTGTCGAGTGTAGTACGTATTCGTTTTCCGGAACGTCGCTCAATAATAACTTTTTGAAGGAGATGATTGGCCAGCATAGGTAATCGTTTCGGTGCTGCTACGAGCGATTCATCAATTGATAAGTTGTAAGTCATTGAATTGATAATACCTTCATCTCTCAATTTCTTGAGCACGTAGTTGCGTTTAGCCTTTAATTGCTGTCGATTTTTCCCGGGATGAATTAGGCCTGGAGCGTTCGGCAGTACTGCCAGCGTGGCTGACTGGGACCAGGAAAGGCGATGCGGAGGAAGTTGAAAATATCGCCATGATGCGGCCTCGAGCCCCACAACGTTGCCTCCGAAAGGAGCGTTCGAAGCATAAATTTCCAAAAGTTCTTGTTTATCGTATTTAAGTTCCAGACGCAAAGCCCAGATCATTTCTATAAATTTATTCAGAAAAGTACGCTCTCCTCGTCTTGCCATCCGAGCGATTTGCATAGTTATGGTACTTCCACCACTCACAATTTTACCAGCTGATATATTAAGTAATATCGCGCGTCCAATCGCTGTGAAAGCAATACCAGAGTGTTCGTAAAAATCAGCATCTTCATATTGAATAATGGCGTGTTTAAATCGATAAGGTACGCTATCTATTGCTGGAAACCTCCATTGTCCGTCGCTGGCAATCTGAGCATTCAGAAGTTCACCATGACGGTCCAATATAATGGTTGATCGCGGATGATCGAATAATTGACCCGGCAGACAAAACCAAAAGTAGTTTAAAAAAAGCGCCAATACTAAAGCGGCGATCGTTCTCCGGTCAAAAAAAAAGCGGTATGCCCCAATTTTAATTGACATGATTATTTCCCAGGTTGAATCACTTGTACCGGTCTTCCTTTTTGGCGAGCAAAAACAGAGGCATCATACATCGCTTCACATTGCACCGCTGGTAAATAATAATTGCCTATAAATGCAGCATGTAATTTTATGACAAACGTTTTACTTGAATTTTTGGAAAGGTCAAAATAAGTGTGGACGCGATCGTCTCGAATATCCCGGTACGTATAAGGATCACTTCCTGAGTCGAGATTGCTGATGTCCATACGTGCATTGTGAATTTCCCAACCAGCCGGGAAGAGTTGACTTAATGCCAGTTCTTTATAGTTTTCTCGATTTCCAGGGTTTTCGATTGTGACCTGCGCTAAAAAGTCAGTTCCCTGTGCTAAACGATTGATGTTGATGACTTCTCCTTCGAGGTTTTTATACGTAACATCTATATTTAAACCTTTATGAGCACTTTC
Source organism: uncultured Fluviicola sp. (assembly GCA_964346075.1). Taxonomy (GTDB): domain Bacteria; phylum Bacteroidota; class Bacteroidia; order Flavobacteriales_D; family Crocinitomicaceae; genus Brumimicrobium. Next base: position 15,016 of record CAYFTH010000044.1, read on the forward strand.
TTCATCGCCGGAAGCTGGAATTCCTGTTGAAATTACGCGTGCAAAAAGGATCGAATTACCTTTGTTTTCTACATGAATAGAGTTGTTTAGCTGTTGTACGAGTAGTTCTTTTTGTTGCAATACGTTATGACTGTTGAAAGTAGTGGTAGCGCCGTTCCATTCATACTTGTAATGAACACCATTGGTTTGAGGAAGATCACCCACATATTGAGCAATAGCTTTTAGTGCAAAAGCCGTCGTTTGTGTAGTCAGCCATTGTGAACTGCTTAGTACTTCGGCAAGAGATTTGACCGATGTGGCGGCTTCTTTTTTGCGACCAAGCTGTGTAAGGGTCTCAATAATCATGGCCTGATCACGATGATGAGAGCCGTAAGTATAGCTCATTTCTTTGTACGGTCGCACCTGAGTTGCGCGATTTTTCACGAGTGACTCAGCAACAGCCGTATTCCCATTGATTTGATAGGCGAGTGCCAGTCGCCACGCCGCAGCTACATCGAGATCACCTGACTCACGAAGTCTATTCATAGCGCTTTTTACGGGTTTACCAGCCAAGGATAATGTGTAAAGGCGATAAGCCTGTGCAAGCTGACTATTGTTGTAATTGTTGCCGTCTCTCATGTTCCATTGTCTGGCCTGATTGCGCTGATATTGAATCCATTTTTTCATCACTCCATAAGGGAGTGCGTAACCTTTTTCTTTTGCTTCAATCAGAAAATGCCCGGCAAAAGAAGTACCCCAGTCGCTTGCTCGTGCTGAACCGCTCCAATATGCAAATCCGCCATTGGTCAATTGATTTCGTCTTATTTTTTGAATAGCTTGAGTTATGTTAGTCTTGATGCTTTGTTTCGCAGTTGCTGATAAGTCCATAAATGTTTCGAGGTAGAGTTGCGGGAAAGCGGAAGCAGTGACTTGTTCAACACACCCGTGTGGATACCGAATCAAGTATTGTAGTCTTCTATTCAGATCTATTGGGGGAATACTTGAAACTTCCAGTGTTGCGCTATTTGTTCCTTTTATCCCATTCAGATTAACATTGGATTTCCAGCTCTCACCAGGGTCTAGCACAGCAGCTATTACTTCTGTTGAGGGTAAATTGGGTTGTTTGATGTCCAATTCAATTTCGTATGTACTTTTTTCACCGTTTCCAATTGCAATAACCTCTACGGTGGCTTTACCGATGCGCTCAGCAACTTTTAAAGAGAAGTTGACGACACGATCACCCGATTGACTAAAATGGAGTTTTTGTTGTCGAGCACCTTTTACTTCAAGAAGATCATTTGTTTTTACCTGAACTTGTACATCCTTGATATTTTCATCCATAGCGAAGATGGTAACAGGTAAATTAACTTCATCGTTCGGTTTTAAAGTTCGTGGTAGTGAAGCCAGTGCCATGAGCGGCTTTTTGACAGGGGTAGATTGCTCCTTTTTACCATAAGCTCCTTGATGTCCTGCAACAACCATTGTTCTAACTGCTCCAACATAATTAGGGATATGAATGTGATGCTTTGCTTTTTGACCTGCCTCAATAGTGAATGGTCCCAGGCATCTTACCATAGGTTCAAAACGCATCGTGTTTTCATTTCCAGCCTTGAGTTCAGTGTCGCCACCTATAGTTAGTAAATTTTCAACTTTACCGCCATAAGCACCGATGACATGATCGTATAGATCCCAGGTTTTAACTCCCAACGCCTCCCGACTATAGAAATAGTTCCACGGATCAGGTGTTGCAAAATTAGTGAGATCTAGCAGTCCTTCGTCCACGACTGCTATTGTGTAAGTCATCGCACGGTCGTTCTCTTCGGATATTTGTAACTCGTATGAAGATTCTGGAGCAAGTTCTTCGGGCATTTCAATCACTGGTGATAAAATGGTTTCAGGATCTTTGACCATGATTGGAATCACACCATACAACCGCAAAGGTGCATCATTATCTGATTGTTTGTGTGGTTGAATTAATGTAATATGAACGTAGCAATTTGGAGCTAGGTCAGGAGTGATGGGTAGATCGAAAGAGGTTTCTCCCGATTTGGTCTCAATCCAAAAGGCATCTAAAACGCGATTGCCATTTTCAATACTTACTAATGCTCTGGCGTTTTTCGATGAAGGAAAACTGATATGGGCTGATTCACCGGTGGTGTAGTTTTCCTGGTCTGCAGCAAAGACCAACATATTGGCACCATCAGGGTTTTGCCTCCCGGATCTGCTCATCCAGCTCGGCCAGTCAAAATATGTCATTAGCCCAGTGGAGTGTCCGCTTTCTTCTGATTTTACACGAATCAGATAGCGCCCCCAATCATGTTTTGGAATATTAATGTTAGCCGTCGCCTTCCCGTTACTATTGGTCATTATAGATTGGGTAGAAACAGGTTGGATATTACTCCTTCCAATGTAACTTGCCAGGTTGTTTCGACCGCGTTCCCACCACCAACTCCAGTCGATGCGATAAACATTAACTCTTACATTTTTATTGGGAACAGTACTTCCCTTTTTATCGACGCTGACGACATCAAACTGGTAAGTAGAATCCGTCTGAAGTGCACCATATTTAGAAAGTTCGGGAGATTTAATACCTACAAAATGAGCAAAAGGGGCGTAGGGAACAACCTGCTGTCGCGTACTAAAATCTCCACCGCTTTCAAAAGCACGAGATTTGAAAACTGCGTTGAGCATGCCTGGTGCTTGTTCTTGTGTTCCTATTTCTGAAACAAAAGAAGCTTTTCCTTCATTGTCGAGCTTTCCTTCAAATATGATTTTTTCTTCAGCTTCGAATTGCTTTACAGGGTCGTCGAACACGTATTTTTTGAAAGAAGAAAATGCAGTTTTTGAAGGAACGAAAGTAAGTGCTACATCCGAGCGTAAATTTCGGGCCGGAGCACCATGTAACCAATGGACATTGAGATGACCAAGAATCTTACCGCGTTGAGCATCTAATATGTTTTGATCGAGGTCAAGCTTCACTTTTAAACGATTCGGCTTGATAGTTTCGACCTTGATGGTTTTAGAAAATATCGCGCCACCTACTTCTATTCTGGCTCTCCAGTTCCCAGTTGGTACATCCTGTTCTGTCGGAGTAGTGAGACTGTATAATCCATGATTTCCAGCAGTCAGTATTTCTCGCTTATAAAGTTGACCGCGAGCATCGAACAATTCATAAATGACGGGGTGATTCTCGGGTAGTTGGTTTTGTTTATCTTCTAACATAAAATTAAGAAATAGCGTATCTCCCGGACGCCAAACGCCCCGTTCTCCGTATAAAAATCCTTTGATACCTTTTTTGACTTGCGTCCCGCCAACATCGAAACGGCTCAAAGAACGTGCAGATCCTTTACTGAGTCGAAGATATCCTTTTTGAGTTCCATCTGAAACTTCCAGAAAAAACGGTTGTTCATCCTGTGTATTGATGCGCGCCATTCCTTGATCATCCGTTTTAGATTGGGTAATAATCTGTTGCTGATAATCGTAAACGTTGACATTCGCATCTTTTATAGGTTTGGCATTAGGAATATCTGTAACAGCCACTAAAAGGTCTTTTTTAGCGTCAGATTTCGCAATAATTCCAATATCGGATGCAAAAATATTTGTAACTACACTTTTCGATCGGTAGTAAGAATAAGAACACGGGTTTTCATGTTTGCGGTAATCATAACCTGAAAAATAGCGCCTGTTGCTGTAATGGTAGCTGTAATCATTCACGTAGTTCCATTCATCGCTTTCTGCTGATTCATGCTCATCCCAATCCGATTCATCTACGTTTAAATGCTCTTCCAAATCATCATTACATGGAAATGTAGAGTGATGTTTTCTAAAACTAATTTGTACGCGGTAAATTGCACCTTGATCGACTTCAATGTATTTTGACAAATCGAGGTTAAAATGATTCCACTGACCGTAATCCAAAGGTTTGTTTTCATTGAGTGCAATCGTTTTTTTGCGTATCAGTCGACCAACTCTTTTAAGTCCGCGAGATCCGTCGAAGTCGTTATTCTGAAAAAATTGCGCAATATTATTTTCATAAATTTTAATAATGCGCACATCAACAGCTTTTAAATTGACCGCTTCAAAAGGAACGGTCATGGCATTAGATGATGGTAATATCGTGCCTTCACTTGTCAAGCGTACAGCGGGTTTAATTTGTTGAAAAATGACGGGGATGTGCTTTTCAATTCCAAGGGGTGAAGAATTACAGTTTTTTATACCATCGTGGATAATAAGAGTTTGTTCTCCAACGAGTCTATTTGCCGGATATATCCGTACTTCATTAGTACTGACAGCTGTGCGCACTCCTCCATGACCTTCAATCTCTAGGAGTCCTTGTATATCTTGTTTCGTAGATAGCGGATCGGAAAATCGTAGTAAGACATATTGTTCGGGATGCTGTACGACTTTATGGCTCGTAACTTTGAAATCGCCAAGCGCTGGAACCTTGACGTTTTCTACGCCATGACCTTGTGCATTTATGGACTGACTGGACCATTGAATGTTGAGTTGTTGCTCCTTATCAAAACGTTCGATGCTATCTACAATCATGGTGTAAATCCGATCGGAGCGCTGTTCCCAATGTGCAGCGATCGATTGGTCGCGGTACTCAATTTGAAACGCTTCGTTGAGTTCTTTCTCACTGATACGGTCTGCTGTTACGACTTTACCGTGATATTGTTGCCATTTGATACTATTGTTGTTGTAGGCGATCAAACCATCTGACTCAAAATCAATTGCCTGTTGAACTATTTCTAACGGGAACTTAAATGTTTCGAGCTCATCATCAACTGCTGCTACGGCTCCTAAATTAAATTTGATCCAGTATTTTTGACCGGATTTTAAAGGCGTTTCAGGTATGAAGGAAATGGTATTTTGATCACTCCAAATTGTTTTACCTTTGACTTCTGGTGAAATCTCAAAAAGTGTTTCTTCAATGGGTTGGTTGAGCTTGATAGCTTGTTGAGGGGCATTAACTAATTGAATCTCGATGGGGTCATGTGCACTTACCACCCCGGAACTGAATGCCGCAATATATTCAGTGAATGCAGGGTTGGGTATAAATTGTTTGTCTGAATCGTCACTACAATTCGTAAAGCCGAAAAAGATAGTTACAATACCTATTATACTCAAAAAATATCGCCGCTCTTGTTGCATGATCAGTGTTTGTTGTGCAAGTAATAAAGTGCCGAAAATATTGACTTTCGAGAAGTATCAAGTCATTTAAAATGGTGAGTTATAAACATGCACAATTCTTTTTTCAACGATAACGATTTTTTTTGATGATAAGCTCAATAATGAGGATTTACAGGTGCTCAATGGTGTGTTTTATAGCGCATCATAATGTTGTATTTCCAGGTCGGATAGCTCGATTTCCCCTGGTAGAAAAGAATCGTTGCCGTATCATTTTGAATGCGTTCAAAGTTACCTCCTAAGTGCTCATTTTCATGATAATCGGAGTAGTCATTTACAAAAACTGGATTGTTTTTGTGGGCAACAAATGATTTTCCACGGTCTGTTGAAACGAACATTCCAATTTGCGCATCGTCTACGTTACCTGAGAGATCGCGATACATGCGCTTGGAAATATAGCGTGACCACCAATTCATTTTAAATTTTTTGCGACCTTCAACCAAAAGGAAAAGACTGTCATTCCGAGAATCGACATAAACGGGTTCACTCGTTTTTGTCGAACTTCTCCAGCCATAGTGTTCGTCAATAACCGGGTTCTTATTATAAAATTTCCAGTGGATCAAATCATGGGACGAAGCCCTTCCTGTAGATTCTTTACCGGCGCGATTTTTACCATCAAAAAAGAGAAGAAACTCACCTTTCAATTGATGTATTTTTCCATAAAATACACTTTGATCATTCCAATACCCCATTGAGCGAGGAGAAAGAATAGGCGTTTCTCTGATGGTATAAGGTCCGAGTGCTGAAGACTCTGACAGAGCTATACCGATATGGCGCTTGCCGTTCTTGTCATAGCCATCCATGAATAGCACCCATTGACCTTTGTAACGGATCAAATCGGTGGTCATAGCAGTCTGTAGAACCGTTTGATCAGCATCCCAGCCTGCCCAGGAACAAGCTTTAAAGTCTTCAGGTTGAAAGAGTGGCTTTCCACCATTAGCAGGTGTCCAATCAATGAGATTCGTTGAAGTAGCGGCATAGGTCTTAATTGGTTTGGTATCACATTCATTGACAATAATAGCCCATTTCTGAAGGGTCGAATCAAAAACCACAGCTGAAAACTGAATACTGGACCCTTTAAAATCCTTCCACATCGAAGGATCGATAACAGGGGAGCAGGGATGTTTTTTAAATCCGGATGGTGAACGATTCCAAAAGGTTACGCGCTGACCTGCTACGGGCATTCCTTCTCCTCTTATACATTTGCCCAGTTGCAATTGATTGGTGGAACGATTGATAAAATCTATATTGCGGAGATTTTCCACACCAGCATCGTAGAGTGGTTGTTGTTTTCCCCAGCCAACCATCCATTGTTGCGCGTTATGTGTGTTGATAAAAAAATCGGGTGGAAAGTCAACTGAAATCGTCGAATCCTGCAGACCTACAGTTTTTACTTTGAAATAGTTTCCTTCAACCGTATTGTCCTGTTCACGATTCACCAGCATCCCTGGTTCTTGAAGGAACGCACTATAGGATTCGCGTTCAACCGTTTCGGTACAAGCAGCTGTTAGAATCAACCCGGATATGCCAACTAGAAGTTTAAGATGATTTATTTGAAAAAACTGCACAGTTGGATTTTTAAAA
>CAYFTH010000045.1:0-21350 GCA_964346075.1 uncultured Fluviicola sp.
TATTGTTTCAGCGGTTGCATCGGCGAGGGATTTATCCCTCGCTGATGGAAGCGTAGTCTATATGATAGTGGCTTCAGCCACTTGAAGATGAGTTTTATCTATGGGCAAGAAAAAATTCAGTTGATAATTTAGATAAGGAAGATCTATTTGAATAAAGACTGTAGCTAACGTTTAAGCACTAATACGACTTTGTAATTCCAGGTTTCACTAGGTTTTCTAACATGTTATCGAGTATCGGACTTGAACACTATTGGTTCGTAAGTGCACTCTCCGCGTTGAGTGATTCAAGGAATCTAAGTTGAATTGCTCTTTTTTTCTTCAAACTTGACTTCGTGCTCATTAAATCTGGGGCTTTTCGCTTAACCGGTTCGATGAATGGATGTTTTTAAACACGAATAACTTACTGATAATGAGCAATATATTTCTATGGTCTTTGAGCTAATCGAAATGTAACTTACTTTAGCAACCACATGTTGTCTTCAACAGCGGTTATAAAACATTGTAACAATCTCGCTTCGGACAAACTAACATAACCCAATCGTTCGCCTTCCAAGTTAGGGCTTATCTTTTGACGAAAACAGCCATTTTGGAGCCGGGTGGCGTTACTTCATGGCGTCTAGTTTTTCTTCAATCATTGAGATTTTCGATTGAGCGTCCGCTTGTTTTTTCTTTTCAGCCGCCACTACCTGTTCTGGAGCATTGTTTACAAAGCGCTCATTGCCAAGTTTTTTCTGTACAGATTTCAAAAAACCTTTGGTATAATCGAGTTCTTCCTGCAATTTCTCGCGTTCCGCTTCAGTGTCTACATTTTCACCAAACGGAATAAAATAGTCCGTGTTTTGAACGATGAAAGAAAAAGCATCTCCCATCTTTTCGTCAGTATATTCTAGAGCGGATAGATTACCCATCTTGCGCAAAACTTCATCCATGTTTGAAGGATGGTGCTCTGACTTTAAAATATTGAGATCCATTTTGATTTTATTGGCAATGTTGTTTTGTTTCCGCACATTGCGAATATTTGTCACCACTTCTGAAACGACCTTGAAATCGTCAATAATCGCTTCGTCGATAGCCCCTTCTTTAGGCCATTTTGCAACAATAAGGTCATCTCCTGACTCGCGTTTTTTAATAAGATGCCAGAGTTCTTCGGAGACAAAGGGTGTAAACGGATGAACGAGTTTTAAGAGTTGTTCGAAATAAAAGATAGATCTCGCTTTGGTCTTACTGTCAATCGGTTGCTGATAACCGGGTTTCACCATTTCCAAAAACCATGAGCAATAATCATCCCATACCAGTTTATAAGTCGCCATCAAAGCATCAGAGATTCTGAATTTTTCAAATTGTTCATTGATGTGCAGGAGTACCTGGTTGAATCGACTTTCGAACCAGTCGATCGCAATTCGGGAAGATTCGGGTTGTTCTAAATCCTCTTTTACGTCCCATGAATCGATCAAACGAAAAGCATTCCACATTTTATTGGAAAAATTCCTTCCTTGCTCACATTGATTCGAATCAAAGGGCAAATCGTTGCCGGCAGGAGAGGATACCAACATACCCACGCGAACCCCGTCCGCGCCGTATTTTTTGATGAGTTCGATTGGATCGGGCGAATTACCGAGGGATTTCGACATTTTTCGACCCAATTTGTCGCGCACAATACCTGTATAGTAAACGTTGCGGAAAGGCAATTTATCCATGTATTCATAGCCTGCAATGACCATTCGGGCAACCCAGAAAAACATGATCTCAGGTGCCGTAACCAAGTCGTTTGTTGGATAGTAATATTGTATTTCTTTATTTCCAGGCTGTGTCAAACCATTAAAGACAGAAATGGGCCATAACCAGCTGGAGAACCAAGTATCCATAACATCTTCGTCTTGCTGTATGTCGCTTTCTGAGAGCTGTTTTCCTGTTTTGTCTTCAATTAAAGATAAGGCCTCTTGAGCGGTTTTAGCTACCACAAAATCATCGTCATCCTCGCCATAATACCAGGCTGGAATACGATGACCCCACCACAACTGTCGTGAAATACACCAATCTTTGATGTTTTCCATCCAGTGGCGATACGTATTTTTCATGTTGTCCGGATAGAACTTAATATCACCATTCATGACATGTTCGAGTGCCGGTTCAGATAATTGCTTCATATCTACAAACCACTGCAGCGAGAGTCGCGGTTCAATAACGGCGTCTGTACGTTCTGAAAAACCTAATTTATTGATATGGTCTTCCACTTTGATAAGGTAACCTTTATCTTCCAGTTCGTTGGCTATCGCTTTTCTTGCTTCGAAGCGATCTCTGCCCTCGTAGTGGAGTCCTTTAGCATTGAGCGATCCGTCTGCATTGAGAATGTCAATACTTTCTAAATTGTGTCGCTGCCCGAGTTCATAGTCGTTGACATCATGTGCAGGGGTGATTTTTAAACATCCCGTACCGAATTCCATGTCGACATATTCATCTTGAATAATCGGGATTTTGCGATCAGCAATAGGAACGACAGCATGTCCTCCCACGAGGTGAGCGTATCGTGCATCATTAGGGTTGACGCAGATCGCACTGTCTCCTAATATCGTTTCAGGTCGCGTAGTGGCAATCGTTAACCATTCGTCTTCACTTCCTTCGATTTTATAGCGCACGTGAAAGAGCTTTGAATTGACCTCTTTGTGGATCACTTCTTCATCGGAAAGGGCTGTTTTAGCCGCAGGATCCCAGTTGATCATGCGAACGCCACGGTAGATTTTATCTTTTTTGTAGAGATCGATAAATACATCTACGACAGATGCTGCATACTCGGAATCCATGGTGAAGCTGGTGCGTTCCCAATCGCAAGAAGCACCGAGTTTCTTGAGTTGATCGAGAATGATGCCGCCGTGTTTCTCCTTCCATTCCCACGCGTGTTTCATAAAGTCATCGCGCGAGAGGTCGGACTTTTTAATGCCTTCGTCCCGTAATTTGTTAACTACCTTCGCTTCTGTAGCAATAGAAGCATGGTCCGTCCCCGGAACCCAGCACGCATTTTTACCTTGCATACGGGCGCGGCGCACGAGCACATCTTGAATGGTATTGTTCAACATGTGTCCCATGTGAAGCACACCTGTGACGTTTGGAGGAGGAATGACAACCGTATATGGTTCTCTGTCATCCGGTTCACTATGAAAATAGTTTTGCTTTTGCCAGTGATCATACCACTTTTCCTCCGCCTTTCCAGGCTCGTATTTTTTTGGAATCTCCATGCTTCTTAGTCTTTGCAACAAAGATAATGATTGTTTAGAATGGAGTTTCTGGAAATGCCGAAAAGTTGCTTTCTAATTGAGCACTATTATATTTAATCTTCTTTGACCACGGGTTGAAACCCGTGGCAAAAGAAACCCGTGGCAAAAGAAACCCGTGGCAAAAGAAACTCATGGCAAAAGTAACCCGTGACAAAAAACCGCGTGGAAAAAGAAACTCGTGATATGAAAGAACCTAAAAATCTATTAAATCAATCAATATTGGGTTTCTGCATTTAAATAAATGGGTTCTATGTCATTTTAAGTAGCGTTAATTACGTTCATAATTCCCGTCTTTATTCATCATCATCTCCAAAATCCTCGGTTACTGATTTCCCTTCTGCCCGGTATAAAGCTACGAACTGCATCCCATCTTCAGTTGCTTCCCATACAGAGGCTTCTTCCAAAAAATCATCTGAGAAGTGCTCGCATTCTTCAAAGTCTACGGGGAAATTATCCAAATTAGCAGGCATCACGATACGTTTGCCTACGGGAACGCGAATTAATAATGAAGCGAATTGACCTCTGATTTTATCTTTCGCTGGAAACGTATAACTGGCAGGAATGAACAAATTATCACCGCTGAACTTTGAGGTATATGCAATATGCTCGGAAAATGATCTCGCTTTTTTGATTGTGGCACCGTTACTTCTTTTTATAACGGATACTTTGATGTTTTGAATCGAACGATCGCGCTTAATCCTGATCAACGGAAAACCGACCGTTACTGAATCGCTGTCAATGGCAACATAATCGTTGTGTCGAAAATCAATGGTTTGATCACTCCACAAAGGATCTTTCATCTTTACAAATAATGTATCACGCTTCATGACGTTTTGCTGCTCTACTTGATCTTCGTACGTATAGTCGTTCTTAAATTCCAAGCCTGTTTCAACACCGACAAACGCCAGCGTAGAGATCGCTACGATCCAAATAACTAGTCCTGTGATGAAGCTCGTTTTAACCCTCCCTTTTAAACGGAATAATAATCTGATTCCTAATGTAGTGAGAAATAGTAAAGGAAGAAGAATCGCCAGGAAAAGTGCCCAGAAACCTATTGTTTCTGACCCTTCAGGAAAAACCAGAGTTGTTAAAGAATAAAGATTACTGGCCATATCCCCATCGACGATCATAAAAGTACCAAGACTACCAAAATGAACCAGAAGGATGACTACCAATAATATAATGCCAAGAATCATCATTCCAAATCCCATCAAGCGACCCAGTATGTTTAGTATTTTGGCAAATGCAGAACTTCCTTTTTTCGCTGCATTTCGAACAGATTTCGATGCATTAGATACGCCGCTTTTCGCTTCGTCTTTAAAGTTGTGGACGTAGTTTTTGATGTTATCTACATTTACGGGTTGACCACGCATTTGTAATTTTTGTGCTGTTGTTTCTGCCGAGGGTATTACGATCCAAAGGATAATATAGAGCAAGACACCAGAACCACCAAGTACAAACATGAGTACGAAGATTATGCGAATGATCACGGGATCAATTCCCAGGTAATGCGCTAAACCAGCTGCAACTCCGCCTACAACAGCTTCATCTTCGTCTCTGTAAAATCTTTTTTCTGTCGTATAAATGTGTTGTGATTCCCGATTTTCCTGGTTGGAGTCATCACTGGTTTCGTCATCAATCTTGTACTGACTCGGGTTGCCCATAATGTTGATAATTTCCTCCACATCTTCTGATGTAACAACTTCTTTGTGTTTATCGATGCGATCGTGAAAAAGTTCGGCGATACGCGCTTCAATATCTTGAATGATCTCTGTAACGCCTTCTTGATCAGAAAGGATGGACTCGATTTCTTCCAGGTATAGTTGCAGTGATTGATATGCTTGTTCTTCAATGTTAAATACAAGTCCTGAAATGTTTATGGAGATCGTCTTTTTCATGATTTCTTGTTTTTTGTGATTTGCTCAACGGCAGCGTGTAAAACTGTCCAGGTTGCTTCTAATTCTTTTCTAAATAGCTCTCCTTCTTGAGTGAGCGAGTAATATTTTCTGGGAGGCCCTGAGGGAGATTCGACCCAGCGGTATTCGAGATATTTTGCATTTTTTAATCGCGTCAATAATGGATAGAGTGTTCCTTCAACAACGATCAGTTCAGCTTTTTTCAGTGCTGAGATGATCTCGGAAGGGTAGTGCTCCTGTTGCGCGAGTATCGATAAGATGCAATATTCCAGAATGCCTTTTCGCATTTGCGCTTTCGTATTTTCGATTTTCATGTTATATACATTATTGCGGGCAAATATATAATAAATATAGTACTATGCAATACATACTACTATAATACTTTTATTTAAAAAATATTGTAGAGCAGTACGTGAATGTTTATATTTCTGAAGCCTCTGTACAATTGAGGAGTTGTTGTGAAATGTGCTTTATAAAGTCATCATGTTTCTTTTTTTTAAAACCATCAAAAAGTGCTACTTTCGTGAAAAAATTAAATGTATGAATAAGAAAGTTTATATGGTTGGTATTATCGCGGCTTCACTCTTTATGAGCTGTGGTGAAAAACAGGAAAATGAAGATGGTCAAAAGAATGACCAAATGGAGCAGCACGAGGATCATCAAGAAGGTGAGAATCACGACCATGCTGATAAAGAAAACCATGAAGAAGCTTCGGATAAGGTCGCTTTTGGGCCAAAAGAAGTAGATACTACCGCAGCAATCTCTACAGCCGAGTTAATAGAACAGTTTGAGGGGAAAACTGAAATGGAAGCGACCTTTAAAGGAGAAATCAATGAAGTTTGTTCAAAAATGGGTTGTTGGGTAAATATTAAAAATGATGCCGGAGAACCTTTTATGGTTCGATTTAAAGATCATTTTACTATACCTACTGAAACAAAAACAGGTTCTATGGCTTACCTCACGGGAACAGCGATCCAGGACACTGTGCCGGTTGATGAGCAACGTCATTATTTAGAGGACGCAGAAGCGCCTCAAGAGGAGATTGATGCGATCACGGAACCGAAGTACACGATGACGTTTATTGCTGAAGGAATTCGTTTGGACCAATAACTTCTAATAGCGTATATATTAAAAAAGGGCGAATATCATATTCGCCCTTTTTTTTAGTATTGATTAGCAGATTGCTTAATAGTCATATTTCCCACTATCGATCACTCGTTGTGCAATCTTCTGACGTGCCTCTTTCACGTTGAATCCATCAATTTTCGTGAATCTTTTGAGGCCCATTAGCATCATTCGAGCTTCATCACCTCCAGCAAAAGAATTGATGGCATCTTTACCCGCCTTATTCATTTTGTCTGCAGTATCGTAAAAATAAGTTTTGGCAATTGCGATCTCGTTCTCGCAAGCCTCTTCTCCTTTTTTAGCGATCAACTTTTCCACTCGAAGTAATACAGATTCTGCCTGATACGTCCATATCGAGAGATCGGCGATGTTCATCAGTACCTCTTGTTCTTTCGCTAATGTTTCCATTAGTTTCTGTACTGCCGATCCAGCAACCATTAAAATCGTCTTTTTGAATCCTTTTAACGCCTTATGTTCTGAAGCAAATATACCTTCATTATCGTCGTCCATATCCGGAATACTCATCAATTCATCTGAAATTTTCTGAGCAGGTCCCATCAAATCCAATTCACCTTTCATTCCGCGTTTCAATACCATGTCAACTGTTAGCATGCGGTTGATCTCATTAGTACCCTCGAAAATGCGATTGATACGCGCGTCTCTATAAGCGCGTTCTACAGGAGACTCAGCAGAATATCCCATTCCTCCATAAATCTGAACTGCTTCATCTACCACATAATCTAAGGCTTCCGAACCTGCGACTTTTAACATGGCACATTCTGGAGCGAACTCTTCAATACCTTTTAATGTCGCCTCCGCCTTTGACATTCCGTCGTCAATGAGCGATTGAATTGCATCATCGATATTCTGTCCTGCTCGGTAGGTAGCAGATTCTAAAACGTATGATTGAATTACTTGTTCAGCAATCTTGTGGCGAATGGCACCGTATTTTGATATCGGACGACCAAATTGTTCTCTCTCATTTGCATATTTTACGGAGTGTGTGACAGCATCTTTTGCACCACCCAAAACACCTGCCGCTAATTTAATACGACCGATATTCAAAATATTTAACGCGATTTTAAAGCCGTTACCGCGCTCTGAAAGCATGTTCTCTGCAGGAACTTTGACGTCGTTAAAGAAAACCTGGCGCGTAGAAGAACCTTTTATACCCATCTTCTGCTCTTCGGGGTTCAAAGAAATACCTTCACTATCCGCTTCAACCATAAATGCTGTGAGATTCTTATCATCTCCTATTTTAGCAAATACAGTATATAAATCAGCGAATCCACCATTCGTAATCCACATTTTCTGACCATTGAGAATGTAATGCTTCTCGTCATCCGTGAGCTCAGCTTTTGTTTTTCCTGAGTTCGCGTCGGAACCACTTGAAGGCTCTGTCAAACAGTAAGATGCTTTCATTTCTCCTGAAGCCAACTTTGGAATCCATTTTTTCTTTTGCTCCTCTGTTCCGTAATACAAGAGAGGAAGTGTTCCAATTCCCGTATGCGCTCCATAGGCAACAGAAAATGAATAACCTTTACCTAGTTTTTCTGTGGCCAATAGTGAGGTCTTAAAATCTACTCCCATTCCGCCTAGATCTTCAGGAACAGACATTCCGAGCATACCTAGCTCTCCTGCCTTATCGAGAATTGAAGGCATAAGTCCTTCCTCCATGGAATCAATTCGATCCAAGTGAGGAATCACTTCTTTTTCGATAAAATCATCACACATTGAAGCAATCATTTTTTGCTCCTCGTTCCATTCCTCGGGAATGAAGATGTTTTCGGGCTTGGTATCGCGGATGATGTATTCACCACCTTTAATCGCCCGTTCTTTTGTACTCGTTTCAGACATGATATATGTTTTTTTTATTCGTTTCCAGTAAGATGAGTAAATATACTTTAATTCTTTTTACTATGCAAGCATATTATTTAAGTTTTTGAAAAAAAATTATGACACCTTCAATTGCAAAGGTTTTCGTTGATGCAAACATGAAGGCAGGACCGCAAAATGATTATTTGTAGCGCTACCTGCTACACCATTTTTAAAAAAGAGCGATGACCAACAGTCTGTTTAGATTTGTAATAGGGCGAGAATTAGTTCAGCACTTATACCTCCCCCAAAGAAGTCGTTTCAAATCATTGCGCTCATCGATATTGAATGATTATCTTTGAAAAAAAGTAAAAGCGTGAAAGTTTTTCAAGGATTCGATGAATTGACTAAAATTCCACACCCAGTGCTGACCATTGGCACTTTCGATGGAGTTCATCTGGGGCATCAAAAAATTATACGCCAATTGAATGAAGTGGCCGAAGAGGTTGGGGGCGAGTCGGTACTTTTCACTTTTTATCCACATCCGCGTATGGTACTTTTCCCGGATTCACATAACCTCAAGCTCATTCAAACTCAGGTGGAAAAAATTGATAAGTTGAACAGAATGGGCTTACAAAATGTCGTCGTGCATCCGTTCACAAAGGAATTTTCCCGATTGTCAGCGACGGAATTTGTCCGTGACTATCTGGTGAATAAGTTGAAGGTGAAAACCGTTGTTATTGGTTATGATCATCAATTTGGAAAGAATCGTGAAGGCACGCTGAAATTGCTGCAAGAACTCGGTCCAGTGTATGAGTTTGATGTGATAGAAATTGGTCCTGAGGATATTGATGAGGTTAATGTGAGTTCAACGAAAATTCGCAATGCTTTAAAGGAGGGCGATATCGAACGCGCCAACAATTATTTGGGAGAACCTTTTGAATTGAGTGGTCGTGTAATTCATGGTCGCGAAGTTGGTAAAACTATTGGTTTTCCAACTGCTAACATAGCTGTAGAGAATGAAACAAAAATTATCCCCAAACAAGGAGTTTATGCCGTCACAGTCACAAGTAATGAAAAAAAATATATCGGGATGCTCAATATCGGTACACGGCCGACCGTTGATGACAATACTGAGCCCTCAATAGAGGTCCATATTTTAGATTTCGATCAAGATATATATGACGAGCAACTCACGCTGCAATTAATTCGGCGCGTGCGTGATGAGCATAAATTTGAGAATAAAGATGCACTTCAACAGCAAATATCGAAAGACGAGCAGTTGGTTCGTGATTGGATGGATGATAATAATGTCTAGTCCGGCTTGGTGTCAATCACCTGCTGACTCTCTGAATTATTATTCATGGAAGGTGAGTCAAAACGCCGATCCAGATACTATTTTGGCCATTGATTTTACCCGTGAGCGCTTGGAATCGCTACCTGACGAACTTCAACACTATCAGAATCTGCGGGGACTCAAACTCAATAAAAATAAGCTGGAAGAATTACCGGATTTTTTCAAAAATTTTGATCAACTTACGCACCTTTATCTCAGCAAAAACGAGTTGGATCATTTTCCGCATCAATTATTTTATCTCGATCAATTGGAAGTGCTGGATATTAGTCGCAACGAGGTGAGTAGCATTCCCGCCGGAATTAAGGCTCTGCGAAACCTGAGGTACCTGGATATTTGGGACAATCGGTTGACGAGGATTGATCCTGATTTTGCAGAATTGCAACAATTAGCTTTTATCGATTTTAGAGGAACGACCTTTGCTCCTTCTTTTGTTGAGAAATGGATGAAAGCATTTCCTGAAGCCACGGTTGAATTTGATAAACCGTGTAAATGCCTTGAATGATGCGATAGATCATTGCCAGGATTATACAACCTTGAAGGTAATACCACGACGAGTTTTTCATCCTCTTTTGAGGCGTGGTTTAGCTATTTATTTTGAAATACAAGCTGAAATTGTTTTATAATTTGCAGCTATTCAGGGAGAAGAATGATCCAGGTGTTTTTGTTGATCGATAAATTGTATCTTTCGTTGATGAGATACATTTTACTGTTTTTGATACTTCTTGTTTTTGGATGCGCTGTTGAAAAGCGCATGCACCGTCCAGGGTTTTATTTTAAGAAACACGTTGTAAATGATCATTCAAAAAAGGAAAATAACACCACTAATTTAGAGATCACAAAAGGCTCGCGTTTAAAAGAAAAGGGTAATCAGAAGCCAATCACTTCTCAGGTTGAACAGCTAAAAGCTACGAATCAATCACAGAAAATAGCCTTTCCAGAAAATGGAACCAATGAAAAAGCTAAACCCTCTACTTCTTCTTTGATTACCGAGGAAAAGCGTTTAGATACAAATCAGAAAAATGTCGTTGTCACTCCAAAGCCAACTGATAAAAAAAGAGAATCCAGAGCCGCAAGGAAAGAACCGGATGAAACATCTAGCGGTTTATCAATAATTGCTAACGTTCTTGCGGTGATTAGTTTCGTATTTGCGATAATTATGGTTTTGTCCATCGCATTAGCCTTTTTTATGTCAATTTCATTGATTTTGCCATTGATGCCGGCTCTTCTTGCTTTTATGACAAGCGGATTGTCATTGCTTGCAGATCTCATAACTAAAAGTGAAAAATACAAACGCCCTCTTGCGTTAATCGGTCTCATTTCCGCTACCATCTTCTTTGCCTTTTTCATTTTAGTGCTCGCTGGTGTCATCTTGATATAGCTCTGCAATTCTATTGAATGAGAAAGCTTCTTTTCGACAATATTGTTTAGATTTGTTAGTAAAAAATAATTCAATGTACGGAAAAATAAAAGATCATTTACAGCAAGAATTGAAATCCATTCGTGAGGATGGTGTATTTAAAAAGGAACGCGTCATCACAACGCCCCAGGGAGCCGAAGTACACGTTAAAACAGGTGAAGACGTGGTGATTATGTGTGCCAATAATTACCTCGGTTTATCGTCGCATCCCGATGTGATCAAGGCCTCAAAAGATGCATTGGATTCCCACGGTTTTGGAATGTCATCTGTTCGTTTCATCTGTGGGACACAAGATATTCATAAAGAGCTGGAGCGTAAAATTTCGGAGTTCTACAGTAAAGAAGATACGATTTTGTACGCGGCGGCTTTTGATGCGAATGGTGGATTGTTTGAGCCTCTATTTACGAAGGAAGATGCGATTATTTCGGACGAATTAAATCACGCTTCTATTATCGATGGTATTCGGCTTTGTAAGGCACAGCGCTATCGTTATAAACATAGTGATATGAGCGACCTGGAAGATCAGCTTAAAAAAGCACAAGATCAGCGATATCGCATCATCGTAACAGACGGGGTATTCTCCATGGACGGTGATATTGCTAAAATGGATAAGATTTGTGACCTGGCAGATAAATACGATGCTCTTGTCATGACCGACGAATGCCATTCGGCTGGATTTCTTGGAAAAACTGGACGAGGAGTGCCCGAATACCACAATGTAATGGATCGCGTTGATATCATTACCGGTACTTTAGGTAAGGCGCTCGGAGGAGCGATGGGTGGTTACACTACAGCAAAAAAAGAGGTGATTGAAATGTTGCGTCAGCGCTCGCGGCCTTATCTATTTTCAAATTCTCTGGCTCCTTCTATCGTCGGCGCGGCAATTAAAGTATTTGATATTTTGAGTACAACCACAGAATTGCGCGATCAGCTGGAAGAGAATACGCGTTATTTCAAAAAAGCAATTGTGGAAGCAGGTTTTGAAATCGTTGAAGGCGACTCACCGATTATTCCTATAATGCTCCATGACGCGGCATTATCGCAAGAGTTTGCAGATAAATTGCTCGACGAAGGGGTTTATGCAATTGGATTCTTTTATCCCGTTGTTCCGAAAGGAAAGGCTCGAATTAGAACGCAGCTCTCAGCGGCACATACAAAAGCACATTTGGATCAAGCGATCAATGCATTTATCAAGGTGGGTAAAGAGTTAAAGGTTATTGATTAATCGATGCCTTGCTTACAGGGGAACCTATGATGTTCCCCTGTTTTTTTAATCCAATGTTATGAACAGAAGAACGATAAAAACGGTAATAATTATCGGTGTACTTTCGATTGCAAGTATTTTACTCGTTCAGTTTTTTTGGATTAAGCGTACTATTCGCGCACAACAAGATGCAGTAATGCTTCAAGAGCGACAGGATAGTTTAAACCTGAGGCAGTTTGAGGAGCAAGTTCGCGTCGCACTTCGCAATACAGTGGAGGAAATTAGTACTCATCATGCGGATAGTTCTGATTTATACGGTGCTGTGAAGCAAAAGAGTACCAATTATTTTTTGGTAGACATCAATGAAAATCTTCATCCTTATTACCTGGAACAACT
The DNA here is from genome assembly GCA_964346075.1 of uncultured Fluviicola sp. Taxonomy (GTDB): domain Bacteria; phylum Bacteroidota; class Bacteroidia; order Flavobacteriales_D; family Crocinitomicaceae; genus Brumimicrobium. Next base: position 12,503 of record CAYFTH010000045.1, read on the forward strand.
GCTGAAGCGCACCTTTTACGACCATAATATTACCCAAAACTTTCAGTACGGAATATACGACTGTTATAACGACAGCATTGTTTATGGTAATCTTATTAAATTTACAAGAGACTCGCTATATGCACCGATTTCAGATTCTGCTGCTGGAATTACCTCCCCAAAATTGGCCTGGAAAAAAGATGGGCATTACTTTACCGTATTTTTTCCTAACCTCAATGCGCAACCTTCTGAAGAACTGATTGCAGAAAGTTCGCCCTGGATTTATGTCGGTATTATTGTTATTGTTTTATTGATTTTCTTTGCCTTTTCGGTCACCGTTATTATACGTCAAAAGCGCATTTCAGAGGTCAAGACGGATTTTATTAATAACATGACGCACGAGCTGAAAACCCCCATTTCTACAATTAGTTTATCCAGTGAGCGTTTGTTAAAGAATGATTTTTCTAATGATCCCGAACGACTGCAGCGCTACGCTCATATCATCTATAAAGAAAACAAACGGCTTGAAAATCAAGTAGAACGCGTGTTAAATATTGCGCGCCTGGATAAAGATGAGCTGTCTTTAGAAAAGGAAACCGTTCAATTGCATGAACTCATTGAGGAAGCAGCAGACAGTTTTCGATTCAACCAAATGGAAAAAGGTGGTGGAATAACGCTCAACTTACAAGCTAAAGATGATCGTGCTGCGGTCGATGTCGTCCATATTACGAATATTTTATTTAATCTCATCGATAATGGCGTAAAGTACTCTGAACAGGATCCACAGATTGAAATTGTAACCAACAATACTAAAAATGGAATTCAAATTGCGGTGAGTGATCACGGTGCAGGCATTGCAAAAGAGAATCAAAAGCACATTTTTGAAAAGTTTTACCGCGTGCCTACTGGTAATTTGCACGATGTGAAAGGTTTTGGACTGGGATTGTACTACGTTAAGGTCGTTATTGAACAACACAATGGCACGATTCATGTGAAAAGCAAACTGGGCGAAGGAAGTACATTTGATATTTGGCTTCCACAAAAAAAGAATTGATATGAAACCAAAAATACTACTCGTGGAGGACGACACCAGCTTGGGTTTTGTCGTGGCTGATCAACTACAGAGCGAAGGGTACTCCGTTACGTTATGTTCCAATGGTGCAGAAGGTTTTAAGCGCTTTAATGAGGAAAGCTACCATTTGTGCATTTTTGATGTGATGATGCCCAAGAAGGATGGTTTTGCACTGGCAAGAGATGTTCGATCATTGAATACAGCTGTTCCAATCTTATTTCTGACGGCTAAATCGTTGACAGAAGACAAGGTTGCTGGATTTGATGCAGGAGCGGACGATTATTTGACTAAACCATTTAGTTCTGAAGAATTAAGTGTGCGCGTAAAGGCTTTGCTAAAAAGGGTAGATATACACGATAATGAGGAAGATCAGCAGGTCGTAGTTATCGGTGATTACACGTATGACCTTCGCAATTATCTCTTAACAGGACCTGATTTCGAAAAGAAACTGACCAAAAAAGAGGCTCAGATATTAAAGATGTTGAGCGAGTATAAAAACCGTGTACTTCCCCGAGAAGTCGTGCTCAACGGGGTGTGGGGACAAGATGATTATTTCGTGGGACGCAGCCTGGATGTTTTTATTACTAAGCTGAGAAAGTACCTGTCACATGATGAGCAGGTCGAAATTGAAAATATTCACGGCATCGGATTTAAATTGATTGTACCGGAATAAGTACTGTCGCGAACTCCGCTTTAAGGTCTTTCTAGCGATGTGATCTCTGTGTATCCCGTTAACTTGCCTCTTTTATTGTAGGATTCAGAGCGAATGACACCAAATCCTGGTAGAAACCATTCTTTTCCCGTAGATTCAATAGTTAAGATTTTGTTTTTAACGGTTGTTTTTTGTTCCAGCACCACACAATCAAAATTCCCCACTTCGGTTTCTATATTCTCTTCTTCTACAATCTTGCGATCTTCAACGATCGTTTCGATGTTCATGAGCGTCATACCACCTGATCCTGCTTTAACTGTCACGCGTGCATCAGGTAGCGTCGTGCCTACCTGCGCCTTTGTGGGGTACTGGATTTCTGAAGCATCTACTTCGACGTCCATATCTTCGAGACCCTCATACGTTTCTGGCGAAGTGAATTGTTCCATACTCATGTTTAACACACCATCTTTACAGCGTATTTCAGTTGTTGATGTTGTAAGTGAATTTCCTTTTTTATCGAAAACTTCGAGTGAAATCTTCCAGAAATACCCGTCCTCTTGTTGACCTGCTTCTAAAATTTCGAAGTGATTCTTTCCTTGTGCTTTTCCACGCTTGTTGTAATCTGTGACTTCCCATTTTAATCCAGGTTCGAGCATTGTAGCTTGTTTACAGGGCTGTGAGAACACTAGTGTATTAAAATAGAGCAATGATAAGGTAAAAAATAGATACTTCATGTTTGTTATTTAAACAACACCAACCTGTTGATCAGTGATGTATGAGCAAGTAAAAATAGTTAAAACGGTCAATGTTTCAAAAAATACAGCATAAACAAAGTTGTCAAGGTATATTTTTCGTGATTTCCACGATATCTGTATGGAACTTTGAGGATAATTATTATATCTTTGCGGGTCGTTAGGCTCTTTTTCGTCGTCTTTCGAATATGTTATTTGAAAGAAGTACTTGAAGGGGGTGTGATTAGAGTTATTTTATGGCGCTGTGGCTGCTTTGAATATGATTGGATTAATAAAAGGTGTCTATTTCGTCATGCAAAATGGCTCCGTGGCGCAACTGAATAGCGCATCAGATTTCGGCTCTGAGGGTTGCAGGTTTGAATCCTGCCGGGGTCACCAGAGCGGAGATTTGATCTTTTTTGATCTTGTCTCCGCTTTTATTTTGTTTAAAGCGTACTGAAAAACAACTAATTAACTCAAAAAATGTGTTCGTTCTAAAAGTTAGAACTTCCTTGTTTTGCTTGTCGTAAGCAATTCCTTCTGGAAAAAGTAGATGTTGTAGTTTCTGCTTTTCGTCTGAATCGCTTGAAGCCCACAGATCACTGATATTTCTGCTCAGTTTTAAACCTTTTTTTATGCATTTTTTTAGGTTAGAACCCGAAACGTGAGGGTTGTTCAATTTTGCGCTATATTGGTTGATCTGTTCTTTGAATTTTTGACTGTATTTGTAATAAAGTTCTCCATCTATCTTATTTGTTACAAAACGCTCTTCGAGACTCTCAAGTTCATTCTGTTTTTTAGTTAGCGCTGCTTTGATTGTTTTTATCTCATTCACATCCTCTTTTGACATTTCTATTAATTTATACTCCATGACTTCTTCCATCAAGCTGAGCATCTCTGGATCCACCTGATAATTATTCAAATTGAAAGCGAATTCCTCATGCAGTTTCTTAGCGCTAATGTTAACTCCTTTACACCTCTTCTGGCACTTGTAATAATACAATCCTTTTTGCTTTACAAGAAAACCGCTCATCAGATGATTACAGCTAGGACAATGCAATAATTTTTTCAAGGGAAGATTAGGGTCTGTATTATCATATTTCTTCGCAACTACTTTTTCTGAAGGATCATTAATCCTAATAAAATCTTCAACTGAAACGATAGGCTCATGTCTTCCTTGGACTATTTCATCAGGTATAAGTTTAGAAATAAGAAGACCTGCATAAAAAGGATTTTTAAAGGCAGCACTTAATTTCTTTTCGTCAATTTGCATTCCTTCGAGTTTTAACTTACGAACAATTTCTGCAGCACTAAATGTCCGATTTGCTCGCCATTTAAATGCCTTTTTTAGTTTTTTTCCCTCTTCATTGATTATAATGTCCCAATCAACAGCTCTGTGATGCTTGTTTTTGTTCTCATAACCTCTGGGAGGTGTCCATAGCCAATAGCCTTTTCTCAACAGCTCTTTCATACCTGTAACAGTCTTGTCTTTTCTCATTTCATTATCGAACTGAGAAAAAAGAAAAAACAAATTTTGTTGAAAGACTCCACCAGCATTACTCGTATCAACCTCCTGTGTCACTGAAATCACTTTTATTCCCTGTTTGAGTAACTCTTGTGATATGTATGCTGAATTCGCTCCAGTTCTCGAAAATCGATCAAATGAATACACCAAAATATAGCCAATAGAGTTGTTTTGTTTGGCATGTTGAATCATTTTCTTGAACTCCTTTCTTTCGTCGCTTTTCGCTGATTCATAAGTTCCTCCAAAATATTCGGTTACATCATACCCTTTTCTTTGAGCATATTCTTCGCAATATCTCTTTTGAGATTCAAGACTTGTATTATTCTCGGCCTGTTCTTTAGTAGAAACTCTCGTATAGATAATTGCTTTTTTCCTGTTGTTCTTCTTGACGCTTTTACCAAAAAAACTTGCGATTTTATTTTTATTCTCTTCTTTCATCTTTGAATGTGTCTTTTTATGATCAGTTCGCAAAATAATTCCATTGATTTAAGTAACTCCGCTGCTTCTTCAGCGTCTACTTTCTTCGTAATTTGAATTTTTTCTAATAATTGTTTTCTTTTTAATTCAATTTGTTCTTCCCTCTCCATCCGAAATTAAGGATGTGTTTATGCTTCGCGTTGGGATAGCACAACTTATTTATCTTTTGTTCCGACTTATTCGGTAACATTTTTTGTTTTCATAATAACTGTTTCCTGGTATTCTTACAATGTGTTATTTGACCATTTTGTGTTTTAACAGAAATATCTTGATAGCCGTTCGCTAAAATCAAATGGTTTAAACGAGCTGAACTATCAACTTTATTCTCTTCTGTCACTTGAATCCTTGTAGGTTCTTTCGATGACTTATCAAATATAATTTCTATTGAATCTGGCGAGCCTTCTCGCATTATTTGCAATATTTTAGCCTCTTTTTCATTTACTAGTTGATAATGTTCAAGATGCTCTACTGGCAGACTATCCAATACTTCTGCCAATACTTGATTTAAAGAAATGCTAACATGGGTCATAGAATTGATCTTATCCCGATTATCCTCTGAAGGAAATGCATCCCCATTGGATTCATTGACTACTACTATTTCCGACTTGTCACTCAATAAAATTTTAATCTTATCTCGTTTCACTACTAAAAGCACCAGTAATAACTCAAGAACATTATAATTCAAATTTTTCAATTGTTTTTGTAGCTCTTCTGAGTTTAAGTATTCAGCTAGTTGTGAAGGGTCTACATCACTGAATTCTTCAAGCATTTTTTTCTTAATTTCGGGTAGTTTGTTCTCTATATCAAAAGTAAAAGATTGTAATAACTCTTTCTTCAAATGCAGTATGTAGTCCTTTTGAATATTATACTTTTTTAAGTTTTGAACCAATTTAATCCAGAGAGCTTCCAAAAGGTTATATCTATAATTTCTTTTGTCAGAATTATCTAAAAACAAGTCGTTTGCAATCCAATAATTCCCCATTCGTGGAGACAGTCCGAGCTCGCCTCTTGTATACTTCCCCTCTTTCATTAAGGAAAAGTAATCACCATGCTCTCTCACTATCCATTCTATTGTTTTTCTGAACTCTCCCATATTCGCTGATATTGTAGATATTTTTAATTCTTTCGTTTATTAAAGTATATAGTATCTCTTAATTTACATATATGTAATTAATAACCAAAGTTAATATATTTTCCGTATATTTGTACCAAACTTTATTAAAAAATTGAATTCGGGGCTATAAAAGCACTGGACACAGTGAATGTTGTAATAAGTAGTTCCTTTTTAAAGTTTGTCAATTATTCATTTAAAACAAAAGCAATGAAGAAATTTAAATTAACATTAGGTTTTGAGGAGTTTAAGACGACTTCTTTTACAAAAGACAAAGGATTTACTTCCATCGAAGTACAGCTAGATGATGGTCGAAACTATGAACTATTTGCATGGACTTTCGGGTTTGATGAAGTATACCGTCAGCAGTTAGCAACGAATATGAAAAGTAATGATCCGCAATACTTAATTCCACCAGATATTTTGGTTAAAGAACTCACAAGGGAGTGTATTGAAAAAACGATTGAAGACTTGCTTGACCAGGGGGATTTGGAGATGGTTTTGAAGATTGGTGAAAGGGCATATGCTTAGTTTTGAATGCGAGTTTACCCCATCTTTCTTCTTTTAAAATTTGGGTTGTTTTTTTGATATGAAGATTGTCTTTAAACTTTGCATCTTCGTCGTGGTCGGAAGATAAGAGGAGCGGTTTTGCTAATCCTCGGATTGAAAAGGATTGAAAAGGAGCCCCTGATTGCTCCTTTTTGACTTTTAGCAGATATTTAGCGATTAGATCAAATCACTTTCCGTTTTCAAGTTGTCGATAAATGCAATATTAAGCACTTCACGATTTATAAATCCTGTCGGTAATTCTTTTTTTGATTTTGCAAAAAGAATGGGCTCGAAATGAAAAGTCTCTATATTATCAAGACTGAAAGCAATTTTTGGGATGTCTGAAAATTCTGGATTTGAGTAGGACTCTATATTTTCAATCTCATTTACTTTGTAATGGGCGTCTGGAATCATAAAAAGGGAAGGGATCTGTAATTTGGTAAGAATAGTCCTGTACTCTCTTCTTAGCTCATCATAATTTTGGATGGACTGAATTCTGTACTTTGGATCACGATTAAACTTTAGGGTTTCAACGAAGCTTTGCCAAATGTGCTCGAATGTCAGGAAAGTTAGCTGTACTGTATTATTTGGATTGAAGTATAACTGTAACTGTCTTTCATTCGGATGTTGTATGGGAATAGTTAATTCATATCCAGGCAGAATAACTGTCTCATTGTCTATTGTGTATTCATCATGTTCAATTGTTAAGCGATATTGATTTGGTTTGTTTAACGCGGTGTAGCGGTTGATTTCACCAATTGTTTCGTATTCTGGATCGTATTCGTTTATAATGAAATCAGCGTTTAGTAATTCAGCTAATTTGTTGATGAAATTTTCTGTGTTTGATGAATAATGGGGGGAGATCGTGTATGCTTCTATGTTTTTTGCTGTTCCCATTATCATTGCTGCTGTTTATGTTCAGTAATAGGCGAAATTTATACTATTATTTTTTTTCAAAAGCAGAAAACTTCTTGATTTTTTCAAAATAATCATTCCAATATTTCGGGTTGTTCGTAGGATTTGTTGTGTCATTGTATAAGAAAATTCTTACAATTCTTCCATTTTCATCCCTTTTCAAAGAACCAGTATCCTTAATTATGTCGAGTATCTTTTTTTCAGTTAGTCCTTTGTACTTTGTGTAAATTGGCATTTCGCCATACACATTTTCCTTGAAAATACTTTCTTGGCGTTGAATACTATTCCAACCTAGAGGAACATATTCACGATTGAAAACGAACCATTCATCATGTTCATTTCGTTTTAAACCATAAGGTAGATTTATTCTAAAAAAGTCAGTTAATGCCATAATATTGATTATAATTGATTGAAAAGTAAATATAATTAATGGAATCGGTTAAAAAAACATGTATTTTTTGTAATAAGTTAAAGGCTGAAAAAGCTTTTAACAAGGAGCATGTTATACCTGAAACTATTGGTGGGAAATATACTGTAGACTCAGTTTGTAGGGAATGTAATGAAAAGTTAGGAAAGGAAATCGATACGCCATTGGTTAGAAACAAGATTATGGCAATTGGTCGAAATGAGTTTAGAATTAGAAGAGGAAATCGAAGAATCCCGAGTGCCTTCAAGGGACAATACGCAGATGGAACAGGACAAAAGTACACCATTGAATTTAATGAAAAAGGTGAAGCCTATTCAGTGCAAATGTCAGAAGTTAATTCTACTCCAAACAACATCAATATTACAGTTGATGCGAAAAATAAGAACCACGGGTTCGAATTATTAGATCGAGAACTAAAGAAAAGAGGACTCGAAAATGTAGATCCAAATCAAATTGAATTTAAAGAAAGCAAAGGAACTAAGAAAATACTTATTGACAGCGTTAGAAATGATGCCCTAATATTTGGAGCATTAAAAATTGCTTTTGAGTTCACACATGAAGTTTGTCCAGATTATATCGAATCAGAACTTTCTGATATTTACCGAAAAATTTTATTAGAGCCAAAATTAAATGAGGAGGTACAAAAGCTACTGTTGGAAGAAGTAAACATAAAAAAATGGTATTCGAACAGATTGAAAGAAATGGATGGAATTAAAAAATATCATCATTTGGTATTTTTAACTCCTATTAAAGGCAAAGGACTGTATTGCTATGTAAAGTTATTTAACACAGCATTATTGGTTCAAATGTCTGACTCTGAACATTTATCGAGTGAAGTTATTTTATTGAATGATGCAAAGAATGGAAATCGTGGATTTGTGCTGAATGCTAAACTCAAATCTTTTCATTTACAACTGTTTTCTTACACTGGACAATCGAGACCAAAAGATATATTAACCAATAATAAAGGACAAGTTCCAGTGTATGATGAACAGGGTAATCAGCTTTATGAGCACTTAGATCAATTATTGAGCCCAGAATCTGTCGTACCTAAGCGAAAGGATTTTGCATCGAAAAAGATGAAGCTTACACAGCATTTTTCAGATGTGAATTATTTTTTAAAGACTGAAAAAGAGGAGGGGTTGCTGAAAGTAGAATCGATTGAATTTTATTTGGAGTTGGTGATTTAAATATCCACTGTTCATTTACTTAGTTAGAATTTTGTTTATGAATATTATTTGAACAAATCAACATTATAAATGTCGGATAGTTGTTCAGTTATATCTCTAGTCATTCTAGCCAGTGGACGTTTATTGAAATCGCTCTCATTCAAATAGTTTTTAAAAAAGAACCGATAGACATCCGAATCGCTTAAAATGAAATCATATGAGTTTTTTAACGATTCAATGT
>CAYFTH010000046.1:0-17669 GCA_964346075.1 uncultured Fluviicola sp.
CTAATCATTTATTTTGATCTCAATAGTTTTCCTTTGAAGGCCGAATAAAACCATCCCAATGAATTTAACCATCTTTATTTTTAGACGAAAAAAATTCATTCATTCGATCAACTCCTTATGGCTATAAAACAGCTGAAATTATTACACTTAAAAAATAAAGAGCATTCAGAATAATCTTATCGGAAAGTAGTGATAATTAATGATTATCATTCCTTAACTGATACAAGTAACTCTTTCTTATAAGTATAAAAATCTATACCATTGCCATCTTATCTTGGGGTAAAGTAGCGGATATGCATTACAAGTTATCACACGAAAACCTCATTCAATTTTGAAAAATCCATCAGTTATTCGGTAGTTTTAGTCCTTTACCAAAAAGTCATACGCAAAGGTGGCAGTAAATCATTAAACAAAAGTTGAGCGTACTCAGAAAATATTATCTTTGTGGTTTCAAACTTATTGCAACGTGCGAATCAAAGATAAAGAGTTCGAACCTTACATATCGTCTTCAGATATTCAGTCAACTATTCAAAAAATAGCTGATCAGATCAACACCGATTACTCTGGTAAATCCGTAATATTTGTTGGGGTACTCAACGGCGCTTTCATGTTCGCTGGTGATCTGCTGAAGAACATTGATTTTAATTGTGAAATCTCCTTCATAAAGGTAGCCTCTTACGAAGGCACTTCAAGTACAGGAAAAGTGCATGAATTAATAGGCTTAGTAAACGATATTAAGGATAAACATGTCATTATATTGGAGGATATTGTTGATACTGGATTGACGCTTAACAAGATCTTCTCTATGATCAATCACGACGACCCTGCTTCCCTCGAAGTTGCTTCGTTGCTCTACAAACCCGAGGCCTTTCAGGGTAAACACCCTCCAAAATACGTAGGTTTTGAAATTCCGAAAAAGTTTATTGTTGGGTACGGTTTGGATTACCTCGAGGAGGGCAGGAATACGAAGGATATTTACGAATTGAAAGACAAATAAAATGTTAAATCTTGTATTATTTGGACCTCCCGGAGCGGGAAAAGGTACACAATCAGAAAGAATAATTGAACATTACGGTTTAATACATCTCTCTACAGGAGATATTTTTCGATCTAATATCGGAGATAAAACGGAACTTGGTAAACTCGCCAAGAGCTACATCGATAAAGGTCAATTGGTTCCAGACGAGGTAACGATCGATATGGTGAAATCTGAGGTGGAAAAGCATAGCACCCCTAAAGGATTTATATTTGACGGATTTCCTCGGACACAAGTACAAGCCAAGGCGCTCGATGAATATATGGAGGAAAAAAACACCTCAGTATCTGCCATGATTGCGCTAAATGTGCCGGAAGAAGAACTCAAAGAACGTTTACAGCAACGTGCTAAAGATTCTGGAAGGACTGATGATGCGGATCCTAAAGTAATTGAACAGCGCATCGAAGTTTACAGAAAAGAGACGGCACCCGTTAAATCTTTTTACCAGGATCAACATAAGTTCCACGAGGTAGATGGAATGGGAAGTATCGAATCAATTACAGACCGCCTGTTTTTAACCATCGAAAAAATTAAATAAGAAGCGACATACACCATGGCCTCAGACAACTTTGTTGATTACGTTAAAATATATTGTCGTTCGGGGAATGGCGGAGCTGGTTCACGCCACATGAGGCGGGAAAAGTACATTCCAAAAGGCGGACCTGACGGCGGCGATGGCGGTCGTGGCGGTCACATTATTCTTCGAGGAAATGAAAACACCTGGACGTTACTCCATTTGAAATATCAAAAACACATCAAAGCCAAACACGGAGAGCCAGGACGAGGCAACCTAATGACAGGTGCAGAAGGTGATGATATTATTTTGGACGTTCCAGTGGGTACGCTTGCCAGAGATGCCGAAACGAATGAAGTGCTTTTCGAGATTAGTAAAAATGGTCAGGAACATATTCTCATGAAAGGTGGTCGTGGCGGTCGCGGTAACCATCATTTCAAAACCTCTACCAATCAAGCCCCCGAGTATGCTCAGCCTGGTGAAGAAGGTAGTGAGTCCTGGTGTATACTCGAATTAAAGGTACTTGCAGATGTCGGTTTAGTCGGCTTTCCCAATGCCGGGAAGAGCACATTACTTTCAGTGGTTTCAGCTGCTAAACCTGCTATTGCGAACTATCCTTTCACAACCTTACGCCCCAACCTTGGAATGGTAGATTATCGCGGGAGTCAGTCTTTTGTCATGGCCGATATACCAGGGATTATTGAAGGTGCCCATACAGGAAAAGGATTAGGATTGCGGTTTCTGCGACACATTGAGCGCAATGCAACATTGCTATTTTTAATACCTGCAGATAGTGATGATATCGCTAAAGAATATGCGATACTATTGAAAGAGCTTGAGCAATATAATCCAGAACTTTTAGATAAAAGAAGAGTACTGGCTATTTCAAAATCCGACATGCTTGACGACGAGCTCATCGCAGAAATCAAACCAGACCTACCTGATATTCCTCATTTATTTATATCATCAGTTGCGGAATTAAATATTGCTAAACTGAAAGATTTACTGTGGAAAACACTACAGGCATGACCGAATGGTTGGAGCAAATAGACCAACAACTTCTTATAGCAATCAATGGCTGGCGCTCTCCTTTTTGGAGTGATGTAATGTGGACGATCAGCAACAAATTCGTCTGGTTTCCACTCTATATTTTACTTTTTGTTCTGGTCTATGTTAAATACTCGATTCGAGCAGCTCTTTTGTTTACGCTTTTCGGATTTGCAGCAGTGGGATTGGCCGATTTTACGGCAACGCACATTTTCAAAGAAGGTGTAGCTCGTTACAGACCTTCACATCATGAAACATTACAACACCTTTTATATTTCTATGAGATGAAACCAGGTGAACTCTATAAAGGTGGTCAATATGGGTTTGTATCAGGTCACGCTACCAACTCGTTTGTTATTGCAGTTATGTTTTCACTTCGATTGCGCAGTGCCTTTCACTGGATTACGCCGCTCTTATTAATCTGGGCATGCGTTGTTGCCTATAGTCGTATTTATTTAGGTGTCCATTATCCATCTGACATTATCGGCGGAATACTTTTAGGTTCACTCATCGCTATCCTTTTATACAGCATCTACCAATGGTTGCTCGCTCGTATTAATCGTTAATTAAGCTACAGGAATAACTTCTTGTATCATTTTTGTCAAGTTCTCCCGTTCTATAAATATACTGAAATCTCCCACTTTTTGCTGTACACTTGATCTTTGTCTGAGCTGATTCAGACGTAAAAACCAGTTGTAAGCAATTACTCCAGAGAGAGGAGCAATAAGGAAATAATAGAGTAGCCAAAAACTCCAGGATGCGTAAACCCAATAATATCCTCCAAATAGAAAAATCAAATTAAAAAGACCTGTAGCCACCACGCCAAGCATCATCTTGACGCTACCCCAAAAAACGCGTCTCCGGAAAGAACGTTCAACAAAGCGCTTGATAAAAATGTAGGGTAAATAATTACTCATTAAGCCTATCACCATTACTGGAAACAAAAGAATTAAGAACGTCCGATCTCGCCATTTACTCCAATTCCTCGAGCAAACCTGGTACAGATCATTTTCTTTTACTTCGAGGCGTTTCAACTCATCAAAATAGGCCTGTAAACTTGTTTTCAATGATATCAATTTTTCCTCTTGAGCATTTTCGTTCTCATTGATCCAGCGTGCTAATTCTTTGCTATATTCCCATCGCTTCAATAGAGGGATATTCTTGTTAGTATCCGTTATATGCATTCCTTTGCGCGTAATACGCATAATCATCTCATGTAACGGTGCCCATTTTTTATTTCTCACATCCGTAATTTGCGCACGCATACGACGTTCTACCTCCATTGTGAGATCGTGAATCGTTTTGTTCGGATCGCGGAGATACGCTGCTTTATAATTATTCAAACAAATTGGCTCACTATTCGAAATCACTAAATCACTGCCGATATGATTTGGGTGAGCATAATTTGCTCCAACGGCTTGAATATAAATCGGTTTTTTCCAATTGAGCTTTTCCAATGCCCCGAATCCAATGCGCACAGCACCTTTTTTTACAGGTTTTAATCGTCGAATAAAAACATCATCGGTAAACCCTTCCGAAAAAATGAGTAAACTTCGGCCATGATTCAATATGCGATAACATTTTTGAAATACCTTTTCATTTTTTGCTTTAGTATCCTCCCCGTCTTGCTGACGATAAATAGGTAACATGTGTGAGGCCCATAATATTGGTTTTAGTAACGGAGTAAAAACATCTGATCGCGTCATAAAAAAGACAATTGGCGGCTGTGTTCTTGCAACTACCAAAGGATCCATAAAAGCGGCTGAATGATTACTCGTGAAAATAGTTCTTGCAAAACGCTTTTGCGGTTTATTCACGTTTTTCATCCGCGGATAATAAATCCACATCGGAATTTTTAAAATATATTTTAGCAAAAAATATAATAATCTCATACTGCCGTAAATCTAACACTTTTCATGCGAATCTCCTCTTAGCCCAGCGGATTAAAGCTGAGGAAAAAACAATTTTGCCCATCGTAGGCCACCTCAAACTCTCCTTCCAGTTGATCTATCAACGCAGTAATTAAGACCGCATTGACACTTGCATCCTCTTGTAAATTCAGATTCTCATATAATTTACTTTCACGGTCATCAGCTATTTGAAGCATGTACTTTGCGCTGTTCTCACATGGAGATAAGTCTACCGTAAAATGAATTTCATGCATCCCCTGGTGTATCGCTCTGTCCAACCACATATGAATACACTCGGTAATAAAAAGTCCTAATGGAACCAACGTATCTAAACTCATGTGCTGGTATTGCACGTGTTCATCGAAAGAAACATAGATATCTCTATACAAACTCTTCAAATAACTCATCAGATCGCGTATGTAAGAAGTGGCATCCACCAGGTTCATCTCCATCGTTTTATAAATATTCTGATGAATCAAGGCCATAGTCTGTACTCGATTATGAATCTCCACGAGGTCCTTAGGTTCTTCTTCTGACTTATTGATGTATAGTTTGAGAATACTCGAAATGATCTGTAAATTATTATTCACGCGATGGTGCACTTCTTGAATGAGCGACTCTCGTTTTTTGTGATGGTACTTCAACTCGCTGTATTGAGAAGACAACGTATCGATAGCCCGGTCTAAATCTGAGCTTTTACGTTCTAGAATATTCTCTAGACGGCTTTTAATGGCAGCTAACTCCTGGTTTTCCTTTATTTTAACGAGTGTTCCCACTGCGATCGATGCAAGAATTTCAAAGAGCTTTACATGAAACTCATTGTAAAATCCTTTTTCGGGGTGTTCGCTACTGATTACAGCGTACACCTCATCATTAATTTTGATCGGAATTTCAATCTCAGAACCTGCTTCAACGAGATCCACGACATAATCTTCATGCGTCTTAACATCTTCAATTAATAACGACTCTCCATCACGAGCTGCAATACCGGCAAAACCTTCTCCTAAATTTAAGGTCAGCCGATTCAGGATAGCTGAATTACCCTCTTTCTTATGTCCGTAAGCTGCAACTTGGTTGATACATTGGTGCTCGTAATCTACCTTATAGATTACACAATCTACTAGGCCTAAACGCGGCGTAATTTCACCTACAAGAATCTGAAAAACATCCTGTTCTGATTTCAGATTAATCACAGATTGACTAAAAAAATGGATCACTTCCATAAAGGATGAAAGACCCTTTTGGATAAGAGGATCCTGCAGGTTGAGACTATGTGTGGATTTACGTTTCATTAGCAGAATCAACAATTTAATAAGTTTAAATCATTGATTCTTAAAAGATGTCCATAAATTAGTGACTTTTTCGACCAATCACATATTTTCTTCGTCCTGTAGCTCTTTTTCAATGTTACGATTATTTCCAATCACCATACCTAGTTGCAATTCATGCACATAGTTTGTCGCCTTTTGAACCGCACCCATTGGAGAATCATAGGCATAGCCGATTCTGAAGCGTTGACCGACATTCATTCCTGCAGCAAAATTGAGAGCGTCGTTAAAACGGTATGCGATATTCGCCCAAAAACGACGTTGATAGATCACGCGTGACCCCAAATTAAAAGATACAGGTGCTTTACCCACAACTTGCGCCATGAAATGGGGTTCAATTGCTAAATCTGTTGTGGGGACTGGGAAATTATACATTCCGTAAGCAAACCAGTGTCGACCTAATTGAGACTGAGTTACCACTTCGTCGATGACCAATTCATTCTTGAGAAGTTGAGTGCTTGAAACACCCGCCTGGAAGCGTTCGCCATATAGTGCTATACCAGCATTAATATCAAACAGGTTTTGATTCGAATTATTTGCCAGAAACTTATTGTATTCTGCGTCATCCTGATCCAATAATACAACTCTATCACTACGAATTCCCAAGCTCGACCAACCAGCACTCATTCCCAAACTCAGCATAGTTTTTTTGGAAAACCGCAAATGGTAGGCATAACTTCCCATAACGCTCGTTTTCTGAAAAGGTCCTATCTGATCGCTCATCATACGACCTCCTACAACATGTTTTGTTACGCCTATACTTTTCTTTGGACTTTTGAATATATTTTCACGGTCGACATTAAATTCTTTAAGCACTTTATCGCGATCGTTTAAACTTATTTCGGAATGCCCTGTAACATAAAAACTCTGCGGTGTTCCTTCAAGACCAAGCCATTGACGACGGTAGCCGACATCTATGTTAATAGTTTTGGTGATTCCGCCAGCAGCAGGGTTAAAGAAATAAGGATTGTTGTAATATTGAGAAAATTGTGCTTCTTGTTGTGCCCAACTCCCAATACTGAACAATAGTACAATGCATATACTCAGTAAAATTTTCATAAGTCTTGGTTTATCGGATAATACTAATTGAACCTTTCAATTCGTTCCCTTCTCCGTCATTCAATAAAATTCTGTAAAAATAAGTGCCTACAGGCAATTGTTCTCCTTTATTCATGAGTGTGCCGTTCCATGGTTTCTCATATCCTTCAGACTCAAAAACGAGATCCCCCCAACGATTCACGATTTTTACTTGCGCCTCAGGATATAGGATATTCAAGTTTTTAACAACGAATAAATCATTGCGTCCGTCTTCATTTGGAGTAATAACTGTCGGTATTACGGGCTGGTATTCACCACATTGCTCGGCAGTCACAGTAATAGTATCTAAGGTAGTCGGGCAGAAGGGATGATTTTGACCAAATACAATTACATTCTTGCCACCATCAAGATTAGTCACCAATGTGGATGACGAAGTGCTATTAGCAAAATCGGCACCCCCCTCAATCACGTACCAAATACTGTTAATATCTCCGAAAGTTGCCGTACCCGACAAATTGATACCATCATTAATAACACACACTGTGGTATCGTCGTTAGAAATATCTCCTTCCTGCATGTAAAAAACACTCATCGTATCTGATGAGGGCGGGCATGTTCCATTGGTAATAGTCCAGGTTAAATCGTTCCAACCTCCCTGGAAATCATAAGCGAGTGTATTAGCAGACGAACTATCGAGGAAATTAACTACTCCATCCACATCGGACCAAGCGCCTGAACCGGAAGATGGTTGATTTGCAGCAATATTAATTGAAGTATCTTGACACAAATACAAGGAGTCCTGCAAACTTGCAGGTAGTGGCTGTTCATAAACAGTAACTATTAATGAATCCGAAAGGCTTCCACAGTTAGTGGTTGAGATCGTCCAAACAAAGGTGTTATCTCCATAAGTCAAACTAGTAGCACCTGTATTGTTCGCCAATTCATTGCTGATCGTAGCCCCACCGGTGGTCACGCTCCATTCACCAGTGCCGCTAGAAGGGTTTTCAGCATTTAAGCCTAAACTAGTGGTGTCACACAGCCCGGTAGTCGTAGTGTTAATAGCAGGCGTGTCGGGATATTCGAGCACTTCAACATCAAAGGTGCATGTAGCTGTATTACCTGATGAGTCAGCTACCTCATAAGTTTGTGTTGTAATCCCAATAGGGAACTCATCACCAATAGAATAACCCGAAGCATCTATCTGAGTCAATTGATAACCATTACAATTTTCGGTGACCGCTGGCAAATCGTAGTTTACAACTGGATCACAAGTAGTAGTATCATCAGGACAAGTAATAACTGGATTTACTGACTCTGTTATAGTCAACATAAATGAGCAGGAATCCGCATTACCAGCAGCGTCCGTCGCTACAAATATCACTTCATGCATCCCCGTACCTATTGCTGTTCCGACAGCAGGTATTTGAGATACTGCAGGTGTACCGCAATTATCAGAAACTGTTGCTAATGCTGTGAAATCAGTGATCGCATAATTACAATTCGTTCCATTACTGAAAACTTGATCTGATGGACAAGCGATATCTGGCGCAATCGTATCATCAGGTATGATATCTACGAAACAACTTGAACTGTTACCATTCTCATCGATTAGCGTCACTTCAATGGATTGAGCACCGTTCAGATTAGTTCCGGGTGCTATATCCTGCGTCAAGGTCATATCTCCAAGACTAGAGCAATTATCTGTCCCTCCAACGATTCCTGTCACATCTGGTGCATTGTACCCACATGAGGCGTTGACGGTCACGATAGTGTCCGAAGAACAATCTGGCACGGGGTTGATCACATCATTTAATGTTACTTCTAAATCACAAGTTGAACTGTTACCCGACAAGTCTGTAACTGTCAGCGTAACTGTAGTCGTACCACTAATTAAAGATCCAGGTGCCGGGCTTTGAGTAACGTTGAGATCGCCCGTCGCATCACAATTATCAGTAGCACTCAGTTGTGATCGATAGTCACCAATATTGGCTTCACAATTAGCTCCTGCATTTTCAACCTGGTCAGGCGCACATGAATTAATCGTCGGATCAATATCGTCTATCACATCA
This sequence comes from uncultured Fluviicola sp., assembly GCA_964346075.1. Classification (GTDB taxonomy): domain Bacteria; phylum Bacteroidota; class Bacteroidia; order Flavobacteriales_D; family Crocinitomicaceae; genus Brumimicrobium. The sequence continues at coordinate 8,943 of CAYFTH010000046.1, forward strand.
AGTGTAAAAGAACAGTTGGAAGTATTGCCCGACTCATCTTCAACAGTCATTTCCACAGTATGAGAACCCACAGGTAACGACGAATTAACAGCAACATCTTGTGAAACGAGCAGGTCACCAACAGCACTGCAATTGTCATCCAGGGTGAGTGCGGCGCTATAATCTGGTACTGTAAAATCACATGAAGCCCCTGCGCTCTCCGTTTGAGATCCAGGACACGTAATTTGAGGTGAAGTTGTATCTGAGAGTGTCACATCGAAGGTACAAGCATTCGTATTTCCAGCCTCATCTTCTGCTGTCATCGTAATGGTTTGAACGGTACCTTCACCGCTAATTACAGTACCGATTGAAGGAGATTGGGTTACAACAATATCAGTGTTATTGCTGCAATTATCATTTAAGCCAATATTACCTGAAAAATCGGGCAACTGCACCTCGCAACTGGCATCAGTCGCTATCGTTAAATCACTGGCACATGTAATTTCTGGAGCCTCTTCATCAATCACTTCTACATCAAAACTACACAATGTGCTATTGCCATCAAGATCAAAAACTTCTATATCAACAGTGGTCGTTCCTGAAACAGTTAGCATTGGACTCGGACTTTGTTGAAAAGTCATATTATTAACATCAGTGACACAGTTATCATTCCATACAACCTCATCGGTATAATCTAACAGCAACGTATCACAACTATTCAGTGCTGTCGACTGCGTTTGCGTCGGTGGGCAAGTAATCACTGGAGCAGTGGTATCCACCAGTTCAACCATAAAATCACAAGAATTCGTATTCCCCAGGTTGTCGGTTGCACTGATTTCAACCAGTTGATCGCTGGATATCGTTGTGCCTTGTGTTGGATTCTGCGTAATGGTTAAATCTCCAAACGCCGAACAATTATCGTTAATAGTAGCTAAAGATATATAATCGTCTAAGGTTCCTTCACAAGTTGCGTCGGCTTCAATCGTTTGAGTGGAAGGACAAGCCATCACAGGACCAGCCGTATCCAATGCAGTCACGTCTATAGCACAGCTGTTCGTATTACCCGAAAGGTCTTCAACAGTAACATTGACTGTTATAGTCGTACCATGACCAGCAATAGTTGTTCCTGAAGCAACATCTTGAGAAACGAGCAGGTCACTATCATCCGTACAATTGTCAGAGACAACAACCGTGGGCGGCAGAATAAGGTCAGGGACCTGAGCTTCACAGATCGAAGGAGATATGTAAACATCCACATTGCCATCACAGGTAATTGAAGGATCTGTTCCATCAGTTGATGAAAGCTGGATATTATAAATCGCTACAGAAGGATCCGTTCCAACTCCATCAGTATTGTTGACCCAACGAAAACCCAACTGAACATTAGGGTTGTTGTCTGCCGAAGCCGGAAGCGTCGTAGAATATGATGACCACTCACCATCAGGTGCACAAGTAAGTGGTGTCTTTACTGGATCATCAAGTTGTGTCCAGGTTCCCCCGTCAAAATACCATAATGTAAAATTATCATTCGTTCCATCGCCATTTTCCAAATACTCGAAAGTCAGATCAATTCCGCATTGTCCAGAGCAATCAATGACTGGAGATTCCGCACGAGTATCGGTCAACACATCATAACCAAAACCGCTTCCATCGGTAAGATAGGTGGCTCCTGTGTCTGCTGTAGCGTCCCCTATATGTAATGTAGGGTTCGAACCACAGCCAGTCCCACAATTACCCACACCTACACCATTCTCTTCGGCACTGACATACCAGGTATTCGCATCCGCACCATTATTACCGGCAGGTGTTTCTGTAGTCCACTGTCCATTTGGGGAAGTAAAAGCATTAGCCGCCGTTCCTGAGTTGCATCCGCTGCCGAACGTTTCAGTCCAAAAAGGCTGAGCATTAGCAAAAGACGTCAATAACATGCAAAAAAGTAACCGACTTAAATTCTTTGTGAGGATAAGTTTCATCGCGTAATAGTTATAATCTTCAAATATTTAGCGAATATAGAGAAATAAGGTTGAATTTAAAAGGAAACGAACATCAAGATAATGCGATTTTATTTATCTAGCTATCAACCCTCAAGCTACTGGCTCAAAATTCAATTTTCTCTCCCTCCAAATGGTTACCGTTTCCAGGTGAACCATTCCAAAAAGTAGCTGAACTGTACGCGGATCGAAAGTCAGTTGCAGAAGCAATACTCCATTTTAGAAGTTCGGAGTAAGCGCATGCGTTTTAAAGAATTCATCAATATAATTAATGGCTTCTTCCTCAGTATCCACAAGCGCAAAAAGGTCCAGATCATCCTCGGAGATATTCCCTTCAGCAAGCATCGTCGATTTAATCCATTCAAAGAGTCCTTCCCAGTATGATTTCCCAATCAGGACAACTGGTTTTCTATTAATTTTTTTTGTCTGAATTAATGTAAGTGCTTCAAATAGCTCATCCATTGTTCCAAATCCCCCGGGCAAAACAACAAAACCCTGCGAATATTTGACAAAAACTACTTTACGGACAAAGAAATAATCGAATTTCAAATTAGATTCCGGATCAATATATTGGTTTCCGCTTTGCTCAAAAGGCAAGTCGATATTCAAACCTACCGATTTACCACCACCTTCTTGAGCACCTTTATTACCAGCCTCCATAATACCAGGACCACCGCCAGTAATCACACCATACCCTCGTTCTCCCAATAATTTTGCAACATTGACAGCCAACTGGTAGTATTTGCTTTGGGGTTGTGTTCTTGCCGAACCAAAAACAGAAATGCATGGTCCTATTTTGGCCATACTTTCATAACCATTCACAAATTCTGCCATGATCTTAAAGATCGCCCAGCTGTCATTGGTTTTAATCTCGTACCAATCTTTTTTCATCTGTTATCGTTTTAATTCTTCGGCTAAAAATTTTGCCGTAAATGATGTTTTCTTCTTTTTTGATAATACCTCAGGTGTTCCTTCGGCTATTATTTTACCTCCTTTACTTCCACCTTCAGGGCCGATATCAATAATATAATCAGCGAATTTAACAATATCTAAATTGTGTTCAATCACCAACACAGTATTCCCTTCTTCAACGAGCTTATCCAACACATCCAACAACATTCGAATATCCTCAAAATGAAGCCCCGTAGAGGGTTCATCCAGTATATATATCGTTTTACCTGTACTGCGTTTAGCAAGCTCAGAAGCTAATTTTATACGCTGCGCCTCCCCTCCAGACAAAGTTGTTGAAGGCTGTCCAAGTTTGACGTATCCGAGCCCAACAGATTTCAAGGTCGAAACGATACGATAAATTTTCGGAATAGGCTCGAAAAACGCTTCAGCATCGTCGATGGTCATATCCAACACATCAAAAATAGATTTCCCTTTGTATCGAACTTCTAGTGTTTCACGATTATAACGCTTTCCCTTACATGTTTCGCATTCCACATAAACGTCTGGTAAAAAGTTCATCTCAATTTGTTTAAGTCCACCCCCTTTGCAAGTTTCGCAGCGCCCACCTTTTACATTGAAGGAAAAGCGACCAGGTTTATATCCGCGAATTTGAGCTTCTGGCAAACTAGCAAACAAACTGCGAATTTCATCAAACACCTTAGTATACGTTGCTGGATTTGAACGTGGAGTCCTGCCAATAGGACTTTGATTGATTTCAATCACTTTATCCAGCGCCTCTAACCCCTCTATTTCTTTATAGGGAAGTGGTTTCTTCACGCCCTTGTAGAAATGAGCATTTAAAATGGGGTATAGTGTTTGATTGATTAATGTTGATTTCCCACTTCCCGAAACACCTGTAACACATGTAAAAGTTCCCAAAGGGATCTTCATTTTAACATTTTTGAGATTATGTCCTGAAGCTCCTTTAAGCACTAGTTTATTTTCATTTCCCTTTCGACGTTTTTTCGAAACTGGAATAACGCGTTCATCTTTAAGATATTGAGCTGTTAAAGAATTGGTTTTAAGTGTGTTTTCATAATTAGTCGCACTAAGTATGTCACCCCCATGCACCCCTGCTCCGGGTCCTATATCCACGATAAAATCAGCTGATTCTATCATTTCTCGATCGTGCTCTACAACTATTACAGAATTTCCCGCATCGCGCAACTGTTTCAGGGAATCAATTAAACGCGCATTATCACGTTGATGCAGCCCTATACTCGGTTCATCGAGCACGTACAAAACATTCATCAACTCAGAACCAATTTGCGTGGCCAGTCGAATTCGCTGCCCTTCTCCACCGGAAAGTGTTCTTGCCGAACGATTTAAAGTCAAATAATTCAACCCTACATCGAGAATAAAAGAAAGTCGGTCATTGATCTCTTTCAGGATTTCTTTTCCAATTTTCAGTTCGTTTTTCGAGAGTTTACGAGGCAGCACTTTAAAAAAGTCAGCTAATTCTGCAATATCCAGCTGCACCAGTTCTCCAATATGTCGCCCTTCAATTTTGAAATAGTGTGCCGATTTATTCAAACGCGAACCTTCACATTCTGGACATATTTTTTTATTCATGAACGACTGTGCCCAACGCGTTACTTTTTTTGAATGCTTTTCTTCAAAGTGACGCGTCATAAAATCCACGACCCCTTCAAAGGCAGGAACGTTTTTTCCCAGACTATTTCTCGTCGCCTCACGACCGTAAAGGATCGTCGTCATGACTTCATTCGGTATTTCCGATAATGGGGTATTTATACTATACCCTTCTGCCGTTAACAAATCGCCGAGCTTATCAAATATCCAGGTGCGTTTATATTTCCCTAAGGGGGCCAAACCTCCTTTTTTTATGGAAAGCGTTGGATCGGGAATTATTTTTTTCATGTCGATGACAGATACTTCACCAAGTCCGCTACAATTTGAACATGCTCCGTAGGGAGAATTAAATGAAAACAGGTTCGGTTCGGGCTCTGGATAACTAATCCCTGAAGTTGGACACATGAGCGAACGGCTGTAAAAACGAACTTCATCAGTCCCATATTTGTGGAGCATCATCGATTTATCTCCGTGCTGCATGGTAGCTTCCACAGCACTCTTTAGTCGCTGTCGGTCCGTTTTATCAACTATCACACGGTCCACTACCATTTCAATATCATGAATTTTATAGCGATCCAGTTTCATACCGCTTTTGATATCTTGAATATCTCCGTCGACACGTACTTTTGTAAATCCCTTTTTTCTTATTTTTTCAAAGAGTTCGCGATAATGTCCTTTCCTCCCCTTGATTAAGGGAGCCAGAAAAACAACCTTTTCACCGTTAAATTCTTTTAAGATGAGATCAACAATTTGATCATCAGAATATTTGACCATTTTCTCACCTGATACATATGAGTAAGCGGTTCCCAGTCTCGCAAACAACAACCGCATAAAGTCGTACACCTCCGTAATTGTTCCTACCGTCGAACGGGGATTTTTAGAAACAGTTTTTTGTTCTATCGAGATCACGGGGGAAAGACCTTCAATCTTGTCAACTTTAGGGCGGTCCATCCCTGAAAGGAACTGGCGCGCATAAGAGGAAAAAGTCTCAATGTACCGTCGCTGACCTTCTGCAAAGATGGTATCAAACGCTAAAGAGGATTTACCACTACCACTTAACCCCGTAAATACCACCAACTGATTTCTGGGTATCGCAATATCAACATTTTTTAGGTTGTGCTCTTCGGCTCCGTAAATTTCAATGCTTTCACTCATAAATTCTTCTTGATCGTATCATTCATAACCTCTGAAGTTATAGAGTTGTTCGTTTCCTCAGGTAAAATTAACACCATCGTGTCGGCAGGAGGCACTTTTAAATAAGATTGTCGAATCCATGGATTGAGTTGTCGCGTTGTTTTGTATAGCACTCCTCTCTCCAAAGACCATTCTACCAGGTCATCTATGTCTTCGGTAACTTGCGCTTTTCGCACTTTTCGTTCAGGATACAATTGGTTTTGAGTAAGATGAAACCCATACTCTTCAGGGTTCTCCATAATTATTTTAACGGCCAATATGCGAAATACGTAACGATGTGTCTCTTCATTTAACTGTAAATCTGCATAATTATCCACCTGTTGATGTTCTAATGCATCTTCGATTCCACGAACACCTCTGTTATAAGCGGCAGCGGCCAGCAACCAAGAGCCCAGTTTTTCATATGCATTCCGCAAATAGAGACACGCCGCCCGAGTACTCTTTTCTACATGTAGCCGCTCATCAATTTCACTATTGACGATTAACCCATATTGCCGAGCTGTTTGTGGCATCAATTGCCAAAATCCACGCGCTCCTGCATAACTTCTTACCTGCATTAATCCACTTTCAACAATACTGATATAAATCAGGTCCTCAGGAATATCATAATTTTTAAAAATTTCTTTCATTTTAGGAAACCAGCGGTGGGAACGCTTCATGAACAAGATCGTATTGGAATGCCAAAAATTATTTACAATTAATTCTCGATCAAATCGCTCTATTTCATCTCTCGTATGAAGTGCTATCGTTTCTCCTGCAAACTGAATACTTTCAGGCACCTCCGGGATCTTAAACTGACGTAAGGGAGTAACTTCTCGCTTCGTTGTTGACGATTGTTCTTCTTGCTCAACACACGCTACAAAAATGGCACACACAAATAAAAGTATAATTCGCTTCATTCAACGCATTTTTAGGGGGTCACAAAAATAGTGAATTATCTCGTAGTAAAAAGTAGATTCAGTTTAGCCTCGCGGTTTATACTTCATTGTATTCCAATAAAGCGAGAGAAATACGAGCAAGAAAAAAGCGAGTCCCAACCAGGTAAAACTGACCTGACCCATTAGAACCCATCGTCCGAGAAGAATAGTCAAAAGAAGAGATGCAGCACTGATCATTAAGAAAACCATCCAGACACGTAAATCTGAAAAGCCTCTGTAAACCAAATGGTGGGTAGTATGATCCTTTCCTCCAACCATAGGCGAAATACCTCTTTTTAATCGATTGATCACTACGGTTAATGTGTCTGCGGCTGCGGGGGTAAAAGCAACCAAAGCCAACAGCAGACCGCTCCAGGATGGCACCTCTACTTCCGCAGGTACATTCCACAAGCCCTGAATAGCAAAAAAACCTACATACAATCCAATAAACTGACTTCCCGTATCACCCATAAACATTCGAGAGGGGTTTAGGTTATAAAACAGGAAACCAACGATTGCGCCAATTTCAGCGACCAGGATAATAACCCAGAAACTAAACTGATAATTCGCGACCATTAAGATCATGAACATACAGGCCAACAAAATGAATAATGCTACTGTTGCCGTAATTCCATCCATATTATCGAGCATATTGAGACTATTCATCACAATAACGATCCAAATTACTGTGATGATCAAGTCAACAGTCTCCTGATGAAATAGCTGAATCACACTTCCGAAACCCGCAACTGTTATTCCACATAAGAGCTGACCACCCAACTTAAGCAACGGCTTCGTATTATATGCATCATCGGCCAACCCAATAGCAAAGGCTATAGCTGAAGCCAACATCAAACCAATAAACTGCGAATTGTTAAATATAGACTCGCCCTGATGATAGGATGCGTAGAACACCGTGGTAATCATAAATGTGATGTACATGCTAATTCCACCAAGTGATGGTTTCGACTCATTGCTCCAGCGTACGACAACATCATTCTTATTGCGTATCCCCAGGTTCCGGGAGAATTTAAGCATCAATCGATTGATCAACCAGGAGATTAATACAGCTCCTGAAAAAAAAGCAATAATTTCTAAAAAGTAGTTTTCTAACACGTATCCCTAATTAAAATGGGGAATCAAAGGTAAAAAAATTACTATAAACCTTGTCCTTATCAGCTATTAAAGGATTGTTAACCCCCCAATTCACTTTCAATTCGGGGTCATCCCACAATAGTCCGCCTTCACTTTCTGGTGCGTAAAAGTCCGTGCATTTATAACTAAAGATGGTGTTATCCTCAAGGGTAAGGAACCCGTGTGCAAAGCCTTCAGGTACGTACAATTGGTTTTTATTTTCTGCACTCAAATGAATTGCGACATGTTGGCCGTAAGTCTGTGATTTCTTTCTTATATCTACCGCTACATCAAGAACAGATCCTTGCACCACTCGCACCAATTTAGCCTGCGCGAATGGCGGCTTCTGGAAGTGTAGCCCCCGCAGAACACCTCGATGAGACTTCGACTCATTATCCTGAACGAACCGAGGCACTCTTCCCAAATTCTCATCCCATTTCCTGGCATTAAATGATTCAAAAAAATACCCGCGTTCATCTCCGAATACTTGTGGCTCAATCACCACTACTCCATCAATAGCTGTTTGTTTTACCTTCACCTGAATTATCTTTTAAGTTTAAACCAACTTTTTTTCTCCTCGTCTGAATAGTAACCGCCATAACCATACCCGTAAGCGCTCTTAGACATTGATTCAGCATTGAGTACAACATTCAAATGTTCTATTTCTTTTGGGTCTGCTATGTCCACCACATTTTTAACAAAATTCCGCTTTGAGTAATTCGCTTTAAAGACATAAACAGGTATGTCGACCTTAGAGAGTACATTAATTCCATCGGAAACTAATCCAACGGGTGGGTTATCAATAATCACCATGTCAAAACTTGCTTTTAGCTTTTGTAAGACCTCATCAAAATAATCACTTAAAATCAACTCTGATGGGTTTGGAGGAATAGGTCCTGCAGAAACATAAGATAAGTTTTTAATTGGAGTGTCACAAATCACATCTCCAATCGCAGCATGGCCTGCCAGAA
>CAYFTH010000046.1:17769-21330 GCA_964346075.1 uncultured Fluviicola sp.
AACACACCGATATTGGAAGGCAAGATCTTACGCAGTTCATTAATGTCATTTATTTCGTCGAACGTCAGATATTTTATAAGTAGTAGTCCAAAACTTAAACTAAGTCCTAAAAAAGTAGCGACTCCATAGATCACCTTGCTGTTTGGGGCAATGGGAGAAACAGGTTTTGAAGGTGGGTTTAAAACCTTATTCTGAGGAGCATAACCTGCATTCGATATAGAGTATAGTACTTTCTTTTCTGTAAGCAACGTGTAATATTTCTCATTCAGGTTCTGTATATTTTTTAATCGCGATAATTCCATCTGTTTTTCAGGTAGATCGTAATATTGATTTTCTAATCGTTGGATTTCTTTTTGAATAACAGCTAGTTTATTCTCAAGACGTCCATTAATTGTTTTGATTATTTTGTTGATATATTCGACGCGATTATCGATCCTTCTGTTCAATTTTTCAATCCCCTGATGATCATTGGTCACTTGATAACTTAAATCTTCTTTCCGTTCAATAAGTTCTTGCAGCGTAGTCACTTGTTCGTCTAAACTGGATTCAAATGACTTTCCCAGCAGTTGCGGTATCAATTGGTAAATCTCTAAACTGTTAGCGTCGCTGGACAATTCTGTTTTAAGCATTTCAAGTGTACGCAGCTCACTTTTGACCTCATATTCATCCGACAGGAACTGATCCAGCTTGTTTTCTACAGATTCACTATAACTATCTGCATTGGGAAGGCTTTCCCGTCTTTGAAAAGCCATTATACTGTCTTTGGATTCGCTCAGCTCTCGCTGCAAGGAATCGAGTTGCACAGAAATGAAAGAAAGCACATTTTCAGCACTTTCTTTCTTGAAACCCTCGTCGTATTCAAAAAAGTTGGCTCCCACTGACTGAACGACATCTTGCGCAAAGCGAGAGCTGTGACTTTCGAACCTGATTTCAATCGTTTTAGCTCTTGGATCAATTGGAGTTACTTTCAACTTGCGGATGTATCTTGCTACTAAAATGTCAAGATTGTTAAACTCAAAATAAAGTTGATTGGTTGAGTTATCATTGACAAAATCATTCCAATTATCCACCTGTGCTGTGATTTCAAAATAGGGAGTTTCAAGACGTTCGTTGGGCTTACACAGCCAGCGCTCTTTACCTTGCCGATCAAGACTAATACTGATCTGTTCACCTTCTACCGATACAAACAAAGGTTGATTACAAAGGGCTGAATCTTTGAGAGCATGTGGAACGATGGTGAAATTACTGTATTCATATCTTTTTTCGGTAAGCACATCTCCTTCGGCATAATAACTGATATCGAGATTCAAATCTCGTATTGCACGGCGGAACAATAATTCAGAACGCAATAATTCAATTTCTTTAGATATAGAAGACTCCTCATCCAGTTTTTTAAAATCTAAAATGTCAGCCCCTTGATTTTCAGAACTTATCTGAATCAACATGTGTGACTCGTAGACTGGTTTTGTGTACCTCAGATAGAAAAAAGCTCCAGCAACGCAAAGTCCCAGCAAGATAAAAATCCAATGCCAACTGCGACGCAAAACAATCCGTATCACATCAACATCGATATTAAAAATTCCCGCTATTTTATCCTGTTCGTTATGCATGACACTATTACAATGAAACAATCACTGAAATGACGACAATTGCCGAAGAAATCAATGAAATTATTGGAGCTGTTTCTTTCAAGAGCTCGCGCGATAGCTGTTTTGTTGGTTCCACATAAATAAAATCATTTGACTGTACAATCATGTCGGCGTATTTTAATCCGTCCATCGTACTCAAATCGATGAGGTAAACCTTACGTTCGCCGTCTTTTTTGCGCATCACCTTTATTACTTTGGCTTTACCCCGTTCCGTTATTCCTCCTGCCAATGCAATGGCCTCCATCAAAGTCGTATTATTATTGGTAATAGGAACCACTTTTGCATCTCCGCCTGTACCCGGAAAAACGATGACCCTTCTATTCGTAACTTCTACCAGAACAAAAGGATTGCGGTACTGCTTTCCGTAAAGTTCCGCCAGTTTATCCTGACATTCAACAATGCTCAAACCTTCGACTTGCACTGTTCCCAAAATCGGAAGTTCTACCATTCCATCAGTGCGAACCAGGTACTGAATCTCTCCACCTACTCCAATACGATTCGCTGTCTCACCATCTTCCGAAATACCTGACATCACTTCAACGATGCGCTTTCCTTCTTCCGCATACATGGTAAAACGAATTTTATCATCTGGTGAGATCCGGTAAGCATCAGATGGCGACAAAGGAATATCTTCTCTAATCACCTCATTATCATTTTGAAACATGATATGACTGTTCACTCCGCAACCGCTGAGCAAAACAACAGCAACAAAGGCTGATATAAATTTGTAAAACGTACTAATCATTTTTCTATCAACGTTTTGTAGTATTGATCCATATCAGCAACTAATCGCTGATAACTAAATTGTTGACGAACAAACTGCTGTCCAAAAGTACCATACTTTTCTCGCAACTCCCTGTTTTCAACAAGTAAACGGAGTTTTTCGACATAAGTTTCAATATTCTCCCTTTTTATAACAAATCCTGATTTACCATCGACAACAATATCGCGTACCCCGCCCACATCTGTTGAAACCACTGGCAACCCTGAAGCCTGAGCCTCAATGAGACTCACGGGTGTGCCTTCATTTTTTGAAGTCAAACACATGATATCCATACCAGCATTAAACGCTGCAATATCAAGGATCCATGAAGTCATCGATATTTTTATTGTTCCAGAAGTAACTTGCACCAACCTTTTTTCAATCGCAGCACGTTCCGCACCATCCCCAACAATAAATACGCGCAGGGTGGCATCTATTTTTTCTGCCAGTCGTTCAATCACCTCCAAAAAATAAGCGTGGTCCTTTATCGGAGCTAAACGTCCAACAATAGCTATAGCAACTTCGTTTTCTGTTATGTCATATTTGGCTCTAACAGCCGCTCTAAGGCGTCTCCGAGAATCGACGAAACGCTCTAATTCAAAACCCAACGGGATCACTTGAATTTTCTCAGGTGGCGCAATTTTATGTTCTTCTGCTAATTCAATTTTTTGCTGTTTGCTAATGGCAATAATACCCGAAGACTTTTTGGCGATGTAACGTTCAATATTTTTAAAGAATTCAGTTTTAAATTTTCCGAAATAGGAATGAAACACATGACCATGAAACGTGTGCACAATAACGGAAGTGTTTTGAGCTCGTGCTGCCAAACGACCCAACAGACCTGCTTTTGAAGCATGTGTGTGAACGATGTCGGGATTATATTCCTTAATAATTTGTTTTATTCTGCGGTACGCCTTTCGATCCCTTACAGGGTGAATGGAGCGCGATAGTTCAGGGATAATAATCGGCTCAATACCATGCTCCTTCAAAATGTGCAACGAGTCTTTCTCTCCATCATCAGGGACACCGCCAACCAATATGGTTTCATAATTTTTGGGAAGATAACGCGTTAAATAAGTAGCGTTAAAAGTTGGACCGCCAATATTAAAGCGATTAATAATCCGGACTATTTTAATTTTTCGCTCCATC
>CAYFTH010000047.1:0-21269 GCA_964346075.1 uncultured Fluviicola sp.
ACATGGAATGTGCCGCTTCAATAACCTGATTGTGTTTTTACGTTAGGCCTCAAAAACTTCCAATAACATTTCGTTGACAGCTTCTAAATCAAAAGCGTAGAAATCTTCATAGTCCGCATTTAACGGGATGCCATACCATTCGAGTAGTTCTTTTTCCGCTTGAGTCTTTTTCTTTTTTTTCGAAGCCTCGATCAATTCATAGAACCCGGGATAACTTCCGCAATCATCAATCGGAGCCGCATTTTCTCCTTTGATGCATTTGGGGTAAATCACCGCTTCTTCCGGTTTTTTCAATACGCGGATTTCGTGCAGCCAATCGTCTCCAAAATCGTAGGTATAATTGATTTTTTTTCGTTGTCCATTTAAAATAGCGGCGAGATAAGTGTTGGTGGCATCCATCTCCTCGTATTGGTCGCCGAAGATGTCAGCGAAATTATCTTCTTCATACATTAATTTAATGGTATCACTCGCATAAGGTGCACCGAGGTTAAATTGATAGATATGGGAATCGTTCCAGTTCATGACGCAATGAATCACTAGATGCAACTCGTGAAAGGTAAATTTTTCGGGCACGATGACCGTTCGATAGACCTGTGGGTCGGTGTATTTTAAAACGATTTTTAATTTGTGTGCCATTATGTTAAGCTGTTATGTTTTTTATGTTTCCTAATCTATCAACTTTGAGTTTCCAACACACTTCTTTAATTCTTTTTGAATAATCAAGAGTTTTTTCATCCTTATTTAGGCTACCTAATTCACCAACTTTAGTTTTTGAATCATACTGTTTAATTAAAGATGATATCTCAGAAGGTATAAAATGACATTCTTTACCAGTGCAACTAACCATTTTATAAATACTGTTCGAACTGATATTTTTTAAATCGACTTGTAGATTAGAATTAACTTCATCTTCTGATGGCACATAAACCAAATCATTTGGAGAAAGCGAAAATAAAAACTCTCCTTTACTTTTATCAATGGGAACTGCTGTTTTTTCTCCTTTAGGTAAATGAGCTGTTTGTTTTTGGTGCTCAATAACTGCGTTCAGGGGGACGGTTTCAAAATCACGTTTTTGTTTTTTTTCATTCCAATAAATTGCGAAAAATAAATTGGTGTTTTTGGCAGCTTCAACGTACTTATCATGCTTGTTACCCTTCTCACCAACTTGAAACCGACTTCCTACCTCAAAGACTCTTGCTTTATATATTGGTTGATGCGGTTTACCTTGATTTAAAGATTTTATATTTTTATTCATTTCATCTAAACCAAGAGGAGAGAAGGCTAGCTCTGGATGTTCAGTAATCACCTTGTCTTTAACCATCTGAACTCGTTTTTGAATCTTAGAAGTAATTGTTGACGTATCAATTTGTACTTTTGGATCATCAAATTTTTCAAGATGATTAATAAGTATTTTTTGAATGCCCCTGTCAGTAATCGAGCCTATTTTCTTTGATTTGAATGAGGTGTTAATCTCTTCTCTTATAGCAGTAGTTGACTTATCTTTAGGGACTTTTACAAACGGTAGGTTTACTTTTCCATATATAAATTCCTTGTGCATCGGTTTTCTAACAGACCAATTTGTGCCTTTTTGTTCCACTAGCTTTTTCTTCTTTTCACCATTTTCTAAAGTCCATTTTTCATATTTATTTGTCGCTTTATTTATAACACGAAGGTTCTGTTTAAAACTAATAATTATTGATTGCAAGGCGTCCAAAGACTCTTCAGTAAAAGTATCCCAAGGTTTTAGATAATTTTTTGCAACTCTTCTTTTAATTAATTTTTTATCACCATTAGCCATTACTTTTTCTTTTTGAATGGTTTTGGTATCTCTCAGTTTTTCAATCAGTTTAAAGTTTTCTCTTTCCGTATTTAGCGATGTAAGATAGTTAACATGATCTTTTGTTGCACAAGCTATAACTAAGGCATCAAGTGCATGATGCCTGTGGTCAATACGCTTTTTAGAAAACCCTTTATTTATTTCGTTTGGTACTTTTGGTAAAAACTTATTGGTATTCGGATTTATATTTCCATAGTCTTCACTTTTAGTCAGTTCATTCATGCGTTTGAAACGTGGAGTAATAAGTGTGTTCCAAATATCATTTAATCCCCAATGATGCTTAAGTTTCGAGGTTATAGAGCCAGGTAGTGCCACAATGTTTTTTGATGTTGTCTCTTGTTCTTCTTCCTCTCTGACTATCTTGCTCAATAAATTTTTAACCGTTTTACTTATATATCGACTATCGTTCATCTGTCTTTCTATAAACGATTCGGGGATTTCATCAGCTAGTAAACGCTCCTTCTTTATTTTATTTTTTGAAAAATAGCTATCCACGTGTTGCTCATAGTTATCCTTATCGAAAACTTTAACCTCTTTGTTTGAGCCAATTGAAACAATAGTACCTCCATACTTCGAAATAAACTCATAAGCTGTTAGATTATCCTTTAATTCATTCACTTCTGATTCACAAATGATTTTATTCGTTAAAGAATCATCAAAATATCTAGATTGAGGTATAATATGCTCGATTTGATATTTATGTGTAAATAAATCTGAAAGTTTAATAGGTGAGCCCGTGTAGGGAGAAATATAACCTTGTTCTAGCCATAACTTATATCGTTGGATATCTTTTTTAGAGGGTGATGATTTTTTCCGAATTTTTTGTGCGTTTTCAAGTTCATCCTTTCGAGTTTCATTTTGATAAACCCCTTCTTCATATAATTTCAATATCTCTTGCTGACTAGGAGAGAATGGTTTTACATTTTGAACTTCATTCTTTAATTCTTCTAGCAAGGCCTTTATTCGTTCATTTGTATTTTCATTTTCTGTGACTTTATTAGACAGTCGTTCTCTTGTTTTCTTATCATTTTTCATTGAACGACCAAGTTCGATATGGATTTCATCAAAGTAGTCTTCCTCGCCATTTCCGTATTCATCCCAAATATCTTTTACAACTCTCAAAGTTTCAGTTAGTACTTGCTCAACTATAGGGTTTCTTAATGAATGTTGTTTAAAAGAATTCTTCAACTTTGGATTTAAATAATCAGCAATATCTTGAGAGGTTTTCCATTTATTATTATCATTAACTTCTGAGTGCCTGTCATAAACAACGTAAGAAGCTAACCATAATGGAAGCCCTTGAAAGTCATTTTCTTTTTGAAGATCTATGGATTTCTCTCTAACTCGATCTCTGATTTTTTCATCAAACTCTCCTGTTAAAAGCTTTTCAATCCTTGCTTTAGTTTGTTCATGTATGTTATTCCAGGAGAAATATTCCCCCATTCTTAATAATGGCAATAACTTTTTAATGGCTTTTTCTGAATATGATCCATAATCTCTTTTGAAAGGAGGGAATTTTGAAAATACTTGTTTAAAGGCTTCATTTAAATTATGTGAATCGGCAAACTTGGCGATTGCTTTTTTTCTTTCCTCCGGGTCTGTAACTGAATATAGTAAATGCCATAGTTTTTGAGTTGTTTTTGATGTAAGTTCAACTTTATCAAGATTTTTAGTTTTTTTCAAAAGTTTGATAAACTTGGCTCTAGTCTCATTACATGGATATTCTTTATCTTCGACATAGTTCCATCGGTGTGTTTCTTTATTTAGTTTTAAATGACTTAATAATTGATCCTGAGATAGCTTCTCACGATCATTTAACCATTCGAATAAATCAACACGATCTTTCACAGAACCTAACAACTCATTAGTTACATCGACATCAAATCTTTTTTTGCCGTTTATAACTTTCTCTTTTTCATATGCCTTTAGGTTGTTAATAAACTGCCACAGTCGAAATTCTTGGAATAGTGGGTTTGATTTAGTTATACATTTCAAATAAACCTTTTCTTTATTGTCTCTTCTTATTCTGTATTCAAACGAGCAATTGCTGATGAGGTGAGTCTTAACCTTCAAAGGTCTTTGGTAAAAAATAATGTCATCCTTAAATAAGTAAAGAAACCCTCTATTTTTTATACTTTTTCTATGCGCGTCATTATTTGGGTATAACTCCCGGATGCATTTATAATATAATTCATCGCTTTGCAATTCAGGATGAAGCTGTATTTGCGTTTCTAAAATTTTTTCAAACTCTTTTTTATAAAACTTACGTTCAATTGTTTTTACTAATTTTCCTCTAATTTTTTGCTTTGGATTTGAAAGGATTGTTTCATAAATATATTCTCCAACATGCTTTTTACTTGCTTGAATTTCTTGTTCTGTTTTTTTCTCTATGGCGATCCAATCATCGTCACTATCAACTGACCTAAATGTTCTTTTCAGTTCGCCATTTTTTAATTTTGATTCCGTAATTATAAACTCCTTGGTTTGATCAATCCAATTCTCCGTTTTTACTATTGATTTATCGTATTTCCATCCATTTTCAAAGTAAACATTATATAATTTGTTTCCGTTCACTTCATCACCTGTATCTACAATTTCTTTAACTTTAAGCGTTACAAATTCTTTTTTCTTCCCTTCCTCTATATCTTCTACTTCTTCACTTAATTGATAGTACCCACGCTTTTGGTTAAAGTTTAAGATCAACCACGAAAGTTCTTCTTTTTCTATTTTTTGCGATAAAGCTTTTTTTCGTAAATAATAAATAGTCCAATCATAGGGTATCTTTTTCCCGTTTTCTAAAAGTTCTGGGTGGGTCTCCTTGAACTCAGAAACCATTTCATTAAATGACGCTTTAAATAAAAACTCATGTTTTCCTTGCCTATCTTTAACATATGGGATTTTAGGTTCAGAATCATCTCTAAATTGTCCTTTTTTATCCTTGAAATCAATTTTATCAGAATAATGTTTTGGGAGAAAGTTTAGAACATTTAAAACTCTATGCAACCTTTCTCTTCTTAAATTACTTCTTTGGTACAACCGTCTTGTACCTCTGTAACTTGTCCTTTCAGATGTTTTAGATATTGATTGTCCAGCATCGAATTTACCCAAAAGTCCCTGGTCCATTGGAATAATTCTTGAACCAACTCCAAGAATCTCTCCTTCCTTATCGTTAAAATCTTGTTGGACTAAAGCCCATCCAATGCTATTTGTCCCTAAATCTAATCCCAATATTTTTTTCATAGCCACTAATTTGATGATATGTTAAATTGAACTCCGCAAGTAAAGTCAACCGCATTTCGTTCCATAAACCCAGGAAATATCATGAGTGCTTCGGTTAGCGATGTAGAGCGGTGCTAGCTTGAGTTCATGTGTATTTCTAATTGGAAAGATACAAATTTTATACATTTGGCGATGAAAAACGGGTCATCTCTTTCTACTTCTTTTGACCGGTGTTGAGATATATTCCAACTCCAAATGCGCCATACATCTGCATTATTTTTATCTTTGCCGACGTTTAATTAAAAGGAGTAACATGATCGTAGTAACTGGAGCAGCCGGCTTTATTGGGAGTTGTTTAGTGAGTAAGCTTAATCGTTTGGGAATAACCCACATTATTGTTGTCGATGACTTTTCAAATACGGAAAAAGAACACAACCTCGTTGGAAAACAATACAAAAAACGCATACATCGCGATCAGTTCATCGAGTGGTTGAAGGAAAACGGAGATACACTCGAATCAATTTATCACATTGGTGCACGCACCGACACCACTGAATTTGATACCGCCATTTTTGATGAACTCAATCTCAATTATTCAAAAGGCATTTGGAAATGGGCTACGCATTATGGGATTCCGCTCGTTTATGCGAGCTCTGCTGCTACCTACGGCCTCGGAGAACTCGGGTATAAAGACGATCACGATATCGTAAATGATCTCCAGCCACTGAACCCTTACGGCGATTCGAAAAATGACTTCGATAAATGGGTGTTGAGTCAGCATTCACACCCTCCTTTTTGGGCTGGACTTAAGTTTTTTAACGTGTACGGACCAAATGAATACCACAAGGGGCGAATGGCTTCCGTTATTTTTCATGCTTTTCGGCAAATTACGCATACGGGTGCCATGAAATTGTTCCGTTCACACCGTGATGATTATCAAGACGGAAAACAAAAGCGCGATTTTATCTATGTGAAAGATGTGCTCAATATTTGTACTTTTTTGATGGATGACAAACCATCGAGTGGGTTATACAACGTTGGTTCCGGAAAAGCACGAACCTTCCTTGACCTGACCGAAAGTACATTTCAGGCGATGGGACGCGAACGTGACATCTCTTTTATCGATACACCTGAAGATATTCGTGAAAACTACCAATATTTCACAGAAGCGCGTATCAACAAACTTGTGAGTGCGGGGTATAAAAAAGGATTTCATACACTGGAGCAGGGGGTGCAGGATTACGTAGAAAATTATCTCATGGACCATCGCTACTATTAGTATCCCAGTTGTTGGAGGCAGAAGTTTTTTCTTTTCATATTCCGTCGGGAGCTCTTAGCATTAAGCTATGATATAGGAATGAGGTCCCTGTTTTTTTATTGTACCGACACTGGGAGCTTTAGGTTACTCCAACTATTGCTTATGTCCAATGTGCTTGTTGTTTAATGAGAGTTCAATAGCGATGATCATCGCACATATTCCGTAAACGGGTACAGCAGCTTTATCAGTATCGAGGTAATTGTTGAGTAACCCGTGGAAGAAATACGTACTCATAGCGAGAATAGCAGTTAACAGGAGTATGCGCAATTCGCGATGATCTTCAGGATGGTTTTTTAAGCGAATGTAAAGTGTGATCCCTTTGTAGAAAAGTGCAGCAACAAAGAACAGGACCGTTAAAAACCCAATAAGCCCCGTTTCTGAAAGAGGACCTAAAAATTCAGAGTGCGCGTTGCCCTGATCACCAAAATTGGTAGAAATAATGGTCAGGTTCTCTGGGTCCTGGTAAGGCGCATACTCAAAAGCATAGGTGCCCGGTCCAAATCCGACTATGGGGCGTTCCATAAACATACTGAGCGCTGCATCCCAACGGTTGAGCCGCTCGAGGTTAGAGGCATCTGAAGTAATGTTCGCCGCCGATTGTAATTTTTCATCAAATTGTGTGGTTGTATGTTCTTGAGAATTGCGTGATAACTCCATTTCTATTTGTGGCCAAAAGATGAAGGTGAGCCCAATGAGTGCTATTCCCGTAACCAGTAAATAACGAAAACGGATGCGAAAGCGTATACACAGCCAGACGAGAAAAGCAAATGCAACGCTCAGCCAGGCTCCTCGCGTATAACTGAAGTAGAGTCCAACAAGCGTGATCACGAATAAAGAGAGCAACAGCAAATGGATGATTAATGGGTTTTTCTTACTGCCTGTGAGACCAACAATAAAACACAAATTCATGGCAACAGCGGCACCGTATATCGTATGGTCTTTAAAGAACGGAGACATCACCCAGTGCCCTTCTTCCTCACCGAATTGATATCCGGCATGACGGATTAATGTAAAGAGAATAACAGCACTCATACTGATAGCATAGAACCAAAAGAACTGTCGAATACGGATTTTGTGCCGAAACAGTCCTACTCCGAGGAAGAGTAGTGGAATGATGTACCACAATTTCATGAGTAGAAATTTAAATGAAATGAGTGGCAAACTGCTGGTGATTGAGGTCATGAGCAGCCAAACGAGATAGCACCCGAGCGAAATAGTAATCGGATGTTTCCAAAAAGCTCGCGGTATGAAAGGTTTTCTCATTTGCTCTACGATCACTAATAAGAATAATCCGAAAAGTATCGGTTCCGTGGGGATAAACAGACCAATGCTTCCATTAGTAAACGCTTCGAGGTTAATGGAGAGGGGCGTAAAAAAAACGCCCAGCAGGATTGTTGAATATGGAGCGTAAATCCCCATATATAAAATGATCAGCACCAATGGTAAGGTCAGGAGGTAATAATTATCCTGAAAAAGCATGTATGTATTAGCCCCCAGAAAAAGAGCAATTAACACCAATAACCAAGGATGCGATTTAACCCAACTCAATTTAAGTAGCTTTCTTGATTTCAGCCAGACGTGCTTTAATCAGCAGTATGATAATGGCTAATAATACGGCAGCAAAGGTCGTAACGATGACAATAATGGATCTTTTTGGTTTGGCTTTTTTATCGGACGGTACGGCCCACTCCACAACAAATTTATGGTTGAAATCCTCCCTGGCGTCAGATTCGGCCTGTTCGTAAGCGACTTCTTGTTCTGTGAGTTTTTCAATACGAAACTCGCGCAAATCAGCCAATGCATCGTAGCGTGCACCGTATTTTAAATTAACTTCGATGACATCTTTAAAGAACGCCTTATCTTCAGGAGTTTTTGCTTCGTTTAATGCGGAAAACAGATTGGCGCGTCCCTCAGCATTTATTACACCCAGGTCGGAAAGGCTATCCATTTCGCGCACCAATTGTTGTTGCGCCTTATTGAGTTGTTCGAGTTTTCGTTTGTTGATCTCAAAAGCCGGAATAGTACGCTCTTTCACCAAATTATTTTTGACGGTATCAATCAGTTGTACGATTTTGTTGGCAATCTGAGCTGCTAAATCGGGGTCTTTATCCAGTACTGAAATATCAATTGATCCAAAGCGTGTGCGCTCGAAACTGATGTGATTCTCATAAGCTTTACCCAATTTGTGGTGGTAGTTCTCATCATCGGGGTCAATTTCGTAGACTTCGGGTAAATTAAACCGATCAATCACTTTGTTGCGAATTCGGGAAGACTGAAGAATTTGTATCAGCTGTTCAGCCTGTTCTTCTTCACCGAAATCCATCGAGCTGGCTTTGGCGTTACGCTGTTCACTAAATGATACCGTACTGGTTGCCGCTGGAAAAACAATGGCGTTAGACTCGTACAGAACGGGAAGTAATAATGAGACCACGATGGAAACGATGGCAGCAATTATTCCCGTTACAATGAGTGGGCGACGCTTTTTCCATAAAAAAACGAGCAATTCATTCCCTGCTTTATTCGATGCTTTATCCGCTTTCATAATTTCTGACATAGTTCTTGAACTGAGGTAGAAGTATATTATTGTACTTGCAACTTATTTTACAAGTTTCATTTCTTCAACAATATGAGGAGCTTCACCATAGACATCGATGAGCCAAAGTACATAGCGAATATCCACCGATATATTGCGGCATCGGGAAGCATCAAACATATAGTCACTCATTGTGCTTTCCCAGCTGCGGTCGAAGTTGAGCCCGATGAGGTTCCCCTCACCGTCGATCACAGGTGATCCAGAGTTACCTCCAGTAGTGTGATTTGAACCGGTGAAGCACACCCAAAGCTCTCCGTCCTGGGCGTAGTCCCCATAGTTTTTCTCCTTGTAAAGTTCCTCCATGCGCGGCAATAAATCAAAGTCATTTTTCCCAGTTCTATGCTTTTCAATTACACCGTCAAGGGTTGTGTGGGGAAGATATTTCATACCGTCTCGTGGCTGAGATCCCTCGATTTTACCGTAAGTGATGCGCATCGTTCCATTGGCATTAGGCCAGTGCTTTTCGTCGGGAAACATTTTATATTTTCCGGCAACATAAGATTTCATGAGTTCATTTTTCGCGTTATAGTACATGCGCAAACGTGGTAACATTTCTTTGACAAACACGTTGTTAACGGCTAAAAATAATTCCATTCCCGGGTCTTTGAATACTTTCTTTTTCGCGTTTTTTTCAAAATTGTTCAGAAAATCAACATACAACTCCTGGTTGACCAAAAAAGATGAGCTGTACACGTTTTCAGCTAACGTGCTTGCGCTGTTTGATTGCAACAATTCAGGCAAATGATCATCTGGTAAAGTCTCTTTGTAATAGCGCGTCTGTAATTGAAATATCTCGCGATCTATGTCTGCGTTGTAGTTCTTAAAGAAACCTTCAGCTTTATTGGATTGCGCCTTTTTGAGCGCTTCCTGAAATTCCTCCTCTTTGTCAGCACTGTACAGCTCGAGTAACTCTTTAATTTTACGTGCGCGGTCGAACATTTCAGCTCCCACGTAGGTGTATTCGATATACATGCGGTATCCGAATTCATCTTTTGTGTATTCGTTAGCCATATCATTAAGTGATTGAACAACTTTGCTGTAATTCGACTTCCATTCATCTTTTGACTTAGCGCGTTCCACATACGCTGTTTCGTAATCTTTTTTCTTTTGGACGGCGTTGGCTCTTTTTAGTCCGTCAATTTGTCCCATCCATTTTTTCCAGGCGTTCGCAATTCTGGCTTGTTTTGAAGCGTACTGAATTTCAGTTTGCTCATCATCTTTAATCGCTGCATTGATGACGGATAGCGAGAGATCCCGCATTTTTATTTGAGCGGGTCGCAGCTTTTGAATAATATGTTCCAATTCGTTGGAAATGGTGTGTTGATTCGTCGTTCCGGGAAAACCAAAGACCATTGTGAAATCATCTTTATGTCGCGGCTTTAATGACACAGGAAGAAAGTGTAAGGGCTCGTAAGGTTCGTTTTTCTCGTTATAGTCAGCTGGTTTATTATCTTTACCGGCATAAATGCGGAACATGGAGAAATCACCTGTGTGTCGGGGCCAAACCCAATTATCAGTATCTCCACCGAATTTACCCACCGTTTTTGGTGGAGTTCCTACTAAGCGGACGTCGCGAAAAGTTTCTTTGACCAAAAGGAAATAACTGTTGCCGTAATCGAATGGTTTGATCACACCCTCGTAATGCGTACCGTCTACCGACTTGGCCTCAATAAGTGCGATATTGGTCTGGATTTTTTGCTTGAGTTCTCGATCTGTCAGTCCTTCGGTACCTTGTAGCACGTCTTTTGTAACGTCTTCGATTCGTACCATGCGCGTAGCTGTGAGCCCCGGGTTTTTTAATTCCTGGGATTGGTCTTGTGCCCAAAAACCGTATTTGGCAATGTTGTTTTCGAGCGTTGAGTGCGAATATATTTGTGAGAAGCCACAATGATGATTCGTCAAGAGCAGTCCCTTATCAGATATCAACTCAGCAGTACAACCACCTCCAAAATGAATGATGGCATCCTTCATACTTGCATTGTTGGCATCGTAAATGTCTGAAGCACTCAGCTTCATTCCCATAGCCTGCATGTCCGATTCAAATGCACCCAACAAGGTGGGGACGATCATGCCTTCTTCAGCGAGGCTAAATAAGGACCAAATGGTCAGTAGTGCTGTTGCAATTATTTTCTTCATAGTCTTCATTTTAATAGGTGTAAAGATACAAAGTGTTGAGAAAATAGGCGTTCTTCTATGCATAAACCTTTTTATTTTGCAATTTTGTGGCGTGGAAATTTTAAATTTCATATTCAGAATAGGTGTTCTCCTGGCCATTTACAATTTCTTGTGGTGGCTGATCAATTTGGCACTGAGTGCTTTGCGGGGTGGTCGTAGAAAAATGTTGCCCGAAGCCTACTTGATCAAGTTGGTGCGCTACTTTTTTCTAGTAGATGTCACATTCTTATTCTGCCTGGATAACGGCCTCGGTGGAATCAACTTTGATCGTGTTTTAGTGGCTGGATTGGTACTGTTGATTTATTTTATTGGCAAACTTCAATCCAATCAAATGCGACGCTCGTTGCTTTCTGTACGTGGTAATATGCCGGGCATGGAGGATATGATTAAACGCATGACGCCCGTCTTTAATGTGCGTTATGAAATTGCTGTTATATTAATTGCAGTGGCGACGTTTACGCTCTTCATTTTTTATCCGGACTGGGCCTCAAATCCTATTTCTAACTGGTTCCTGGCAAGTATTCTTGATATTGAGGATACGCCTGTCTTCGGTTTTATTTTTAAAGTGATTGGTTTTTTCTTCATGGCGTCCATTATTGTAAAAGTGACGCAAGGCTTTTTATCCCTTTTTATCAGAGGTGATGTGGGAAAAGATTCGGATGACGATGATGAAGACGATCATTTCGACGATTTTACCGAAATTAAATAAATCTTGTTGCACAGGTCTCTTTGAATAACGGGAGGACCCAAACCGTTCTGAGGTTTAGTCATTCAAGAGTTGACGTACCACCTTTTCAATCTGCGGGACGACCAATTGAACATCATCATTATGAATCACGTAATCCGCTAGTTTGGATTTTTTCTCGAACGACCATTGTTTATTCATCCTTGCTTTGACGGCCTCTTTCGTTGTGCTATCACGATGCATGACGCGTTGAATACGCAACTGCTCTGGAGCGGTAACTAAAATTGTAGCATCGTAGGCGGTGTAAGTCCCCGTCTCGAATAAAATGGCGGCCTCGTTAAATATGAGCTCGGTTTCTTGTTCCTGGCACCATTCATGAAAACGCTTGCGAACAGCTGGATGCACGATAGCGTTCAGTGTCTCACGCAGCTGGTCATGTGCGAAGATCTGATCAGCCAGGTGTTTACGGTTGAGCCCACCATTGTCGTACGCTTCATCGCCAAAAGCATTTTTGATTTTATCGATGACAGCACTATCGCTTTCCATCATCGATTTTGCCGCTTGGTCAGAATAGAAAACGGGAAACCCCATAATAGATAAAACTTGAGCTATTATCGACTTTCCCGCACCAATTCCGCCTGTTAATCCTATTCGGAGCAATTCAGCGAGTTATATTTCTTCAACTTCAATCATTTTGAATGGAAGATTGATGATCGCCTGATAATCTTCACCAGCTTCTTCCATATCTTCATCATCTTCTTCAAAGTACCAATTGACTTTCACCTCTGTGTTATTTCCATCCAGATTCTCCAGTAATTTGAAGAGGTCCAAAATACATTTAGAAGACGAAGTGTTGAAGTATTCCAACTTGACATCAAATGTTGTTACAGATTTTGGAGACTGACCGTAAGATTCTACCCATTCGTTGAGTGGTTTGTAGAATTCTACAGAGTTTTCAGGAATTGAGCGTCCTCTAACTTCCAATACACCAGATTCTTCATTGAAATTTACAGTTGGTGTTTTTGGTGAACCTTCCATACTAAGATTTCCCATAATAGTTAATTAATTTTTACATTTAAACAAAAGAAGTCATATTTCTTATCGACGGGTAAGAAACTGTACTCCAACTTATTCCCAGACTTTCGCGCAATATCAATCATTCCTAATCCTGCCGTACCTTTACTAGATACTTTACCGTCATTGAGTGTCGCTTTATAGAGCTCGCGCAATTCATCTTTGCTCAGTTCGTTAATGTTGTCGAGTTTACCCTGCAAATTCTTTGTGTTCTCTTTCAGAATATAGTTTCCTGTCTTCACCTCATAATGATCGTCGTTTTTAGAGATCATTAATAATGCCGATTTCGAAAATAAAAAGCTGATTCCTTCGTCTTTTCCGTGAATGTCTTCGTTGTGGTGATACAAGTTTTGAAGGCATTCTACTAAAACGTTATACACTTTTTTCTTCGTTTTATTCGATTTTTCGACGTGATTGAGCTTGGATTCCATAATCTGAAGAACAGAGGTCAAAAGGTCAGGGGTTACGACACCTTTGAATGAGAGCATCGTATGGTCGCGCTCCATTGTTTTGTATAGCTCATATATGTTACTCAATGCCATTAATGTTTGCGCATTTTTTAGATTAGTTAGACAAATATATCAAAATGTTCGATAAACACAATAAGTTCTTCGTTACGGGATTAAATTTAGTGTATAGGGCGCTTATTCTGCAACGCTATTGCATTTTTGAGTTAAAAAAGTAATTTTGCAATTTAAAGGTGAAAGTAATGGAAAAACAAGAAGAGTGGTTTGCCTCGTGGTTTGATACCCCTTATTATCATATTCTTTATAAGCATCGGGACTTCAAGGAAGCTGAGCGTTTTATAAATAATTTGGTGCGCCATTTGGATTTGACAGGAGATGAGCGTTGCCTGGATCTGGCGTGCGGAAAAGGCCGTCATTCTATCTTTTTAAATGAGCTTGGACTCGATGTAACTGGGGTAGACCTTTCTCCCAATAGTATTTCTGCTGCCAAGGAATTTGAAAATGAACGTCTGCGCTTCGATGTACATGATATGAGGAAACCCTATCAATCAAACGCTTTTGATGTAGTGTTCAATCTGTTCACAAGTTTTGGGTATTTTGATCAACATGAAGATAATCTGGCCGTGGTGCAGTCTATCGCCGAAATGCTGAAAGATGGAGGAACAGCAGTCATCGACTTTATGAATGTTGAAAAATCTATTGCTAACCTCGTTCCTTCGGAAACCAAAACAATCGATGGAATTGAATTTACGATTCGCCGTTCATACGATGGGGACTACATTAGAAAAAATATAGCTTTCGAAGATAACGGACGGTCATTCGATTTTCAAGAGCGTGTCCAGGCACTTCGCCCTGCTGATTTTGAAGCGCTGTTTGATAAGGCAGGACTGAAGGTGAAAGAAGTGTTTGGCGACTTTTCTCTTCGACCATTTAATGCTGAGTCCTCTGATCGTTTAATTTATATTTGTGAGAAATAATGAATGAATTTCTCGGAATTATTTTTTTGATTAGTGCGGTCTTGTTGGGTGGTGGAATTGTTGTGCTACTTAATAAAATGAATCGCGGAAAGTTGATAAAACTATTGCTTTCTCTGAGTGGTGGTTTTTTGCTGGCGATTGCATTTATTCACTTCATACCAGAGATATATGTTCATCACGGCGAAGAGATCGGCTACTATATTTTGATTGGTTTTTTAGTGCAGCTCTTCTTAGAATATTTCTCAGGAGGTGTAGAACATGGGCATATCCATGTGAAAAATAAAGTAGGAGTAATGCCCTGGTCGTTATTTATTGCGTTGAGTGTTCACTCTTTTATCGAAGGAATCCCGCTGGAAGGTCAATTTCACCAGGAGCTTGGAGAGGTGCTTCAACATCAGGTGGTTCCTGATCACGGTCATAGTCATAATACTGCGCTAGGTGGGATAAAGGGCTTACTTCTAGGCGTTGTTCTTCACAAAATACCTGTGGCCATCGCATTGATGACGCTTTTACTGGCATCGGGATTCAAAAAAAGTAAGGCGTGGCTCGTTTTAGCCTTTTTTGCGATTATGGCTCCTTTAGGTGTTTTATTTGGTCATTTTGGCTCAGCGCGTGCTATTATAGATACTGAATTAGTACTCGCTGTGGTTGTAGGCATGTTTTTACACATTTCAACCACCATTATTTTTGAAGCGGCTGAAAACCATCGTTTCAACGTTGCTAAATTGATCAGTTTACTAGCGGGTGTCGGACTCGCTGTAATTTCTATTTGATTGTTATTTGAGGGTTGTTAGCCCCAGGCAGATTTTGGCGCGTAAAATGCGCTTAACAGCTTTATCAATGCGCGGTTTGAGTTCATCGTTCGAAGTGTAAGCTTCAAGTAAACGGTCGTGTGTAGCGCTGGCATCAAGCGGCATTAAAACGATGTCACATCCTGCTTTGATGGCTTTAAAAGCAGCGTCTTCGATCGAAGAAACGCCCCCCATATTCATAGCGTCAGTGACAATGAGACCTTCAAAACCGAGCTCGTTGCGCAATAAATCCTGGACAATCGTTGCGGATATAGATGCCGGAAGTCCTTCAGTACCGTATTGTTCGTTGTTGCGGATGGCGATGTGCGCGATCATAATACTGGCTACTTGATTTTTAATGAGTGGCGGATAGTTGTTGACTTCCTTCATTTTTCCATCGATGTAGACGAGTTTTTTGTGCGTGTCGCCCTCGACGAACCCGTGTCCTGGGAAGTGCTTGGCTGTTGCGATAATATTGTCATTTTGAGTTGTTGAAATAAATGCGTTGGACCACGGTATAACGCTGTCTGGTTGGTGACCGAAACTACGCCAGCCCACAGTTTGGTTGGGCGACATGTCTACTACTGGAGCGAAATTATAGTTAATTCCAATTTCAAGTAGTTCATTGTTAATTTGTTGAGCGGTTGCTATCACTTCTTTTTTTGATTGAAGCGTATTCGCTTTAGGTACATCAGAAGTGTTTTTGATTTTGCGATTGATGAGACTTGGTTCGGCATCGGCGCTGTATAAAAAACGTGGAGCCTGCAGAGAATCATTCAATTCATTGTATTTTTTAACCCAGCTGCTGAATTCGTTTTTCGTACCATTTAACAAGAGTAAACCTCCGATTTTCTGCGCTCGTACTAATTTGTCAATCGTTGCCTCTTTTTGACCGTAATCACCAATAGCTGGCATGATGAGTTGGGCCACGCGCTGATGGTCTGACAATTCTAAAAATAGTTGCTCCACTTCTTTATCGAGTACTTCGGAGGAGCTGAGAAAATCATTGAGAGAAAAAGCAGGATTTTTTTTAGAATCACTACTGGCTGCTGACTTTTTCTTGTTTTCTTGTGGGATTTCCTCCTGACTGTTTGAACATCCATTCATCATGAATAGAGCTGTAAAAACGAGTGTGTAAGTCTTAAATGAATTAATCATAATTAAAAAATATTTTTACGTCAATTGATGGTGCAACACTCAGAGCAACCGGACAGTTTCGTGCTGCTTCTTCAATGCGTTGTTTTTCATCTGAAGACCAGTTGTTCTGGGATAAGTCCAGTTGCACCTTGAGTCGTTCGATTTTGCGCGGAGCGTTGCCCATCTCTTTTTCTATCTGACCGTCACAACCATGAAAAGCAATCTGATTTTTTTGGCAATAGATACCAATAATAGTGATCATGCAGTTTAAATAAGCCGTAGCTAATAAATCGGTAGGAGAAAAGCAGCGCCCTTTTCCGTTATTATCCTCAGGTGCGTCTGTATGAAGTACGTCACCAGATGGGATATGGGTCGATGCTACGCGAAGGTCGTCTAAATACTTGGAAGTAATTTTTGTCATACTCGTGGATTATTACGTATCTTTGCTTTAAACATGACGTATAACAGCAAATTTACGTTTTTATTTGATACGCAGATGACTTTTTAGAATTATTCGAGTGTGTGCAAAAAACGTTTTGAATTTTTGACTGTTAGAAGTTTAAAGTTGACATGAGATGGCAGAACAAAGCGAAAATACGAAAAGGAAAATAGCTAAGCCAAAATGGTTACGTGTAAAATTACCGACCGGAGAAGAGTTTCGGAAAGTACGCAAATTGGTCGATGAACACGAGTTGCATACAATATGCGAAAGTGGTAGTTGTCCGAACATGGGAGAATGTTGGGGAGAAGGTACAGCCACTTTTATGATTTTGGGGAACGTATGTACGCGTTCTTGTGGATTTTGTGCCGTCAAAACCGGACGTCCCGATGAGGTTGATGAATTTGAACCAGGTCGAGTTGCTCGATCTGTCAAATTAATGGGTGTGAAACACGCCGTGATTACATCAGTTGACCGCGATGATTTAGAAGATGGCGGTGCGAACATTTGGGCACAGACTGTTCGGGCAATACGCAAACAATCTCCTGGTACAACGCTTGAAACGCTTATTCCAGATTTTGCAGGGAAATGGGAAAATCAAGAAATTGTTACCGATGTCGCCCCTGAAATTGTATCTCACAATTTGGAGACCGTTCGTAGATTGACGAAAGGTGTTCGTATTCAGGCTAAATATGACCGAAGTTTAGAGGCGCTGTTTCGTATTAAGAAAGCGGGGATGCGCACCAAGTCGGGTATAATGCTCGGACTTGGCGAAACACATGAAGAAGTTTTGGAAACGATGCAGGATATGCGGTCAGTAGGTACTGATATTGTCACGCTAGGTCAATATTTACAACCGACACCAAAACACTTGCCCGTTGCGGAATTTGTGACTCCTGAACGATTTGAAGAGTATCGCGTTCGCGGTTTGGAAATGGGCTTCAAATATGTGGAATCGGGACCTTTGGTGCGCTCTTCATACCATGCCGAACGCCATATTTTTGATATGAAGCCGGAAAAAGAAGTAGTATAGACATGTATAGTTATTTTAAAAGTTGAAATACTTTGAATTTTAATGCAATATATTTTGTATTAATTTTACATAAGTTTGAATTGCAGTTAACAGAATTTAAGAAATTAAAAATTTATGCTTAAATTGGCGGTTCAATTTTGTTAAGAAACTGAATTTTAAATAGGATTATGAAACGGAACGGTATAATTATCAGTGGATTGGGTGTTGCTGCGGTCGCAGTATCGTTATTGTTGACCAACG
This sequence comes from uncultured Fluviicola sp., assembly GCA_964346075.1. Lineage (GTDB taxonomy): Bacteria > Bacteroidota > Bacteroidia > Flavobacteriales_D > Crocinitomicaceae > Brumimicrobium. The sequence goes on from CAYFTH010000047.1 coordinate 17,986, forward strand.
GTCTGCAAAATGATGCTTCCTCGAAATACACGAAGAATCGCGAATCATTGAATCAAACTCAAGATGCCAACGATATGCGTGAGTGGCTGAAAAGTAAAATGATTGATGTAGAAACGGGTGAGGTTATCACCGAAGAACGGCTCAGTGAAGTCATGAGTAACTACAAACAGAACCGAACAAAAGCGATTTCGGTAAATTGGACGGAACAGGGGCCTGACAACATTGGAGGGCGCACGCGCGCCATTCTCATTGATCACGATAAAAATAATGTGATATGGGCTGGTGGTGTTTCAGGTGGGCTATTTAGATCCTTGAACGGTGCCGATACGTGGAGTCGCGTCGAGAATTTTCCTGGCGGTCAATTCATCTCATCAATAGAGCAGGATGCTGAAGGTAATGTCTATGTAGCAACTGGATCTTTAGATGAATCGTGGGCTGGTCAAGGTCTTTTCGTAACGCCGGATGATGGTGATACTTGGGAGCTGGTTCCAGGTACAGATAATCAATCTCGAATAAATCGCGTTGCAGCTACTCAGCATAGTGGAACTGTTTATTTTACTACCAATTCGGGATTGAAGAAATATACCTACGGAGGCACTGTGGATAATCACGCTCCTTATTCTGGTAATGGTGCCAGAACGTTAGCTTACTCCGATGATGGAGAGGTTCTTGTTGTGGCAGCCAGCAACAATAAAACCTATGTTTCTACAGACTGGGGTCAAAATTTTGACGAAGTTTCTGGTAATGGTCCAAATGAATTAGCTCAGAGTGGTTTTTCAAGGATAGAATATGCCATCTCATCAAAGAAGTCGAATGGACAATATTCGATTTATGCGGCCACGACTTCAGCGAATAATCAAGGTCAATGGATTTCACTTGATAATGGTCAAACTTGGCACGAGCACACGCCTGCTACACCTGCTGATATAACGAATGGTGTTATTGATTATCGTAATCAAGGAACATACAACTCTGTAGTGTCATTTGACCCGTCAGATGCGGAGCGCGTAATTGTTGGTGGTATTGATTTACACGAATGGAAACAGCAAATTAACAACCCCCCTTCTGGTGGTTGGAATCAAATCTCCTTGTGGTTTGTGAACCCTACTAATTCCTTATATGTACATGCTGATAACCACGAGTTGAAGTGGGATAGTAATGAGAAACTTTATGTAGGTAACGACGGAGGAATTGGTATTTCTACAGATAAGGCACAATCTTTTTATCCTGCTAATCGAGGTTACAACGTGACACAGTTTTACGCAATCGCTTATGACCGGAATGGAGCTGTTATTGGAGGTACACAAGACAATGGGTCGTTGTACAACGATCATACGAACGGCACTTATCAGGAGTTTAGAGAAGTGTCCGGAGGTGACGGTTTTACAGCCGAGATTTCTTTCTTCAATCCTGATGTTATTTTTACAAGTAGTCAATACAACAACATGAATAGAAGTGGCGATGGTGGTGAGACTGTAAATGCGTTCACTCCTGATTTGCCTGGTAATCAATACCAGCCTTTTGGTGAGGCCGGTGATCATCCGTTCCATACGCAATTTCACTTTGCTGAATTTTATGATGAAAATTCCAGGGATTCAATTACTTTTGTTCCGCAAGCGAATTATGATGTTGGAGACACGGTTCTTGTGCCAAGCCTCGCTTCTGGTGATACCATCGATTTTGTGACTCCAGATCCCCTTTTCTATGACGATACGTTGTTTTACGATCCAACATTAACAACAACGGAATATGAAGCGGTAGATGACATTTCTGGCGCTACTTACGATTTAGGATTGTATACTTTTAACTATTTCCCATCTGCATCCGGGGCTTATCCGCCCGTAGTAGGAGATACGCTGGAGGTTTTTGTTCCGAATGGTCCTGATACAATTGAAGTAAGCTCAGTTTCTTCATACAGTAATTATTTTGGTACAAATCCAGGTGCGGGAGATACATTAGACATGCGTAAAGACACGATCCGTCTGGGCGTGGCCTGGAGCAGTATTCGCGTACAAGATCCTTTCCAGTCTTGGTTCGTATTTAGTACGACTAAAAATGGAGGTGAGTTGTGGGGAACTCGTGATGCAGCCCGATTGTCAATTGCTGATCCAAAATGGGTTCGCCTTATTGATAACATCGGAAGCTCCCAGGTAGATGTAACCTGGAGTCGTGATCTCAACCACATGTTCGTTACTTCAGGTGGTTCAATTTATCGTTTAGACAGTATGGGGTCGGTTTACTCAACCGATCCAGACTTCATTTCCAAAACGAGCATAGATGTTGATCCCGGAATGACGGAAACAGAGAAGGTCACTGTTGCAAGTGGTAGTTTCCAGGGAATCGGTGTTGATCCAGATAATCCTGACGATCTCGTTGCTGTGCAAGGATTTAACGGTAATGTATATCGTTCTTCTAATGCAACGAGTGCTACGCCATCGATTACGAGTGTTGGATCTCAGGGAGGCGTTGCATTTTATGATGTGATTATTGATCGAGAAGACAGTGACTTATTATTTGCCTCAACGGCTGTAGGTGTATCGGTATCTGAAGATGGTGGTGCCACCTGGGATGATGTGAGTGATGACCAGTTCTTTGGAACTCCTTCTTACGAAATCCGTCAATCATGGAGAGGATGGAATGAAGGCAATCGCCGCCCCGGAGAGGTTTATGTAGGTACCTTTGGACGTGGTATATGGTCAACGGAAGCAGTTCTCTCAGTGAATGCCCCTGATCCAATCGCAGAGAAAAAAGAAGAGGATCCATTCTCTATGGAGGTTTATCCTAATCCATCTCGCTATAACTCAACGTTGATCGTGGATATGAAGGAGGATAATGATCTCGATATACAGTTCTTCAATATTTCTGGTCGAATGGTGAAAAGCATGACGATTACAGATGCGCACATCGGTCGTAATGAGATTATGTTCAGCGCTGAAGATTTACCACAAGGTACTTATTTGATTCGCGCGAAAAGCGGTCAACAACGTCAAACGACGAAGTTCGTGAAGATGTAGTGATCTGTAGATATTTGTGATATAGAAGTCTGGATGCGCAAGTGTCCAGACTTTTTTTTGTTGATAACTGGACATGGGATCAGTCTCAAAAGTTGGGGAGATCTTTTCAGCCCTCGCTGCGCGGGGTTGTTACTACCTCCCTCCAACGAGCGCTAACGCTACTCGTCGGTCGTCTTCACAAGCGTTACTTGCTCTTTGGAGCAACCGACCAAAGGGAGCTCACTGCCTGTCCCGAGAATCGGGAAACACAAAAAATCATAGACACTCGTG
>CAYFTH010000048.1:0-1893 GCA_964346075.1 uncultured Fluviicola sp.
GGCATCATTTTCTTGTATTTTTTCGAATACTTTACTTTGAGGTATTTTTCCTTTGAATTGCACCTCGTTTTCGAGACCTAATGATTTCGTTTTCTTTTTTAGGTTCAATAAATAACTACCGTCACCATATATTTGGAAGAGTATCTTATGTTTGTTAATTCGCAATAAGTGAATAGCTTCAATCACAGTTTGAATACCTCTTGCTGGTGTAATTCCACCTACATAAATCAACTGAAAGACATCATTCTTCTCTGGTTCTTTATATGGCTCTATAACTTTTAAATTGACTACATTTTGGTAGACATGATATTTTTCGATTTTATTATCAAACTTCATTAATCGATCCCTCATTTCTTTCACAACACAAATGATATAATCTGCTTGCGGAACTATTTTTTTTTCGAATTTGATCCATTGTTTATAATCAGACAATAATTTTCCAAGCCCCTTTTGGGTATGTTTTGCGTCTTTTATTAGATAGGGGTAATTTTCATGTAAATCGAAAATAACTGGAACATTCAATTCCCTTTTTAACCAAATTCCTATTTTAGCCAAAGAAAGGTCGTGAACATGAATAATGTCAAACTTAAGCCCTTCGTTTTGGCGAAGTATCTTTTTTATAAAAAACTTCCAAAATAAATCATAAAAAGGAAATTTTAGCTGTCCTACTTTTGATTTATATATAAATGTAGAAAGTCTCTTTCTATAGACTATCAATTGATCAGAATAAACCTCCTTCTTCTTTCTAGTTTTTGATCGTGTGGCGCAAAGCAAAGTTACTGAAAAGCCCCCTTTTATTAAAGCCTCTATTTCATTTTCCACCCTAATATCTGGAGGAAAATCACTTTCTAAAACCATGAGAATATTCTTAGATTTCGTCATTAAGTAGAATCTCTTTTAACACAACAAAAATGTAAATATATGCATTATTTAAAATAATGTTCTTGTTTGCGATTCCTTGAATTTTTTATAATCAGGTTATTATCCTCAAATCCGCAGCTACCAAGCACTATATATCCAGTATTGTATCGCACCACACAGTTCCCGCTCCAATGATTTTATAAAGAGTGTGGCAAAAAAGCCAATAAAGACACCGAGGTAGTTTACCAGGCTTCCCTTAATACTTTGTCTTTCAATTATGCCCATTTCGACATCCGCTATTGGTTATTTTATGCTTCAAAAATAACAATATCGACAAGTTCACTAGTAAAAAACAGATTTTAACCGTATTTTAGTATTTTCGTAGTTCAGAGCGTTTAAATGAAATATGTATACAATGGCTACTAAAAAAAAGACTTCAATGATTCAGGTTGTACTGGTCATTCTTTTTCTATTGTTTCTATCGATTAGTGTTGTGATCATAGCAGAACCATCTAAGCTTCTGCGTTACACTCAATATTGGATCCTCTGTGCGACAGCCTTTTTATGCATGCAATCCATAAGGATGGCGCTTCTTGCTGCATGGAGACGATACACGGTTCTGATTTTTATGTTTTATAATATTGCACTGTTTGTGATACCTCTAATAGGAGTGTTCAATCCTGTCATTTTTGAGTCGTTCTGGAAGTCGTTCTATGCGGGTATTACGCTGCTTATTGGATTCGATCTTTTGCTTCTGAATAAACTAATTAGCGGTAATTTCAAGGCTAAACTTTCGGATTTATTTTTAATGGTTTCATTTCTAATACTTCTGACCTCGAGTATTAATATACAATTTCAGCTTTTTACCCCCTTTGATAGTAAGACATATCTCATTTTAGCCAGTTTTATATCCTTTTCAATCCTTTTGAAATTGATTAAGGGTAAAAGTATTAAACAAGGATAAAGTAGAAGCAGAGATTACTAGAAATAAGTTCCAAACCCCGCTATTCTGCTTTTCCAATAAGTCGACTG
>CAYFTH010000048.1:1993-20703 GCA_964346075.1 uncultured Fluviicola sp.
GTAGACGATTCCCACATGTGAAATGCCACTTCCGTTGTCGAAAAATACAAAGTCGCCAGGTTGCACATTTTTACGTTTGACTTTATTGGCAGACTTATACTGGTCCGCGGCACGTCTATCGATACTTTTATTCAATTCTGTCGTCATTAAATAACGCGTAAAGCCACTGCAGTCAAAACCTTTCGGTGTTTCACCAGCCCACTTGTACGGCACGCCCAGTAGTTCCTCACCTCGACTCAAAAGTTGTTGACGAACATTCGATCCAGCCGTTTTATTTGGTTCTATTTCAATTTTTTCGGAAGGTTCGGGTTGAGCCTCATCCTCTGGAAGTGAGGTAACTTCAGGAACATCAGCAAAAAGATCTGTTATGAGATGCTCAACTAACTCAAAACGGTCTTTCTTTCCTTGATCTTTAAGTGTTTCTAGCCAGGATCGCAAATCTTTTTTCAGAGCGCTTACTTCATATTCGTGCGTTTTTAAGACTGCTCGTCCTTCATGCGTCCGTTGCAGTCGTTCAAATGTTCTTTTAGCTTCTACAACAGCGTATTTGTGGCGTTGCAACCAGCCTTCATTTTGAGCAAGTTGAAGTTTCGCTAATCCTAAATAATAAGTAGGAATTAGTGAAAAGTCGTAATCGGGTTTATCAAGCAATCTTCGAGCCTTTCTGTAAACACTTCGGTAGTGTTCCTGGTCATATCGCATTTCCAGTTGATCAAAAGCGAGCACCTGTGCTTGTCCTTTTTGATGCATAAGTGGTACAAATGTCAAAAGGAGCAAGCCTTTGATCAGGAAAATGCGAAAATTGATATTACTGCTATCCATAACCTTTATAAAATCATCTACTCTCTTAATAACCAATGAGCATGCCGATCCATGATGTTTAAGTTGCTAAGTAATGGAAATATTAGATAGGAATAGAGGTGCTGCGAAGTTTAATTCAACAGTTTAGTGTTGAACAACTATTATTGGCCGGTTGGAATTACTGCAAGAAAGAACGAATCAAGTAAGCATACATGAGCTCATAATGTGATAAGAATGCCATTTTAAACTTTTTTGTATATCCATCACCAAACATTTCACTATATTGGACGTTTTCGAATGAAGCGAGTTTCCTTTTTTGGACTTGTTTTTGATCGGGAATGCTGCAAAAGTTCATACTATGAAAAAGTTATTTTATTTAAGTTTTATCTTTCTTATAAATATTGTAGTCGCACAGGATGATCCTGACATGCGCAGGTTATATGAAGTGTATACCTACGCGGAACGGATGTATGTCGATGAGGTCCCAAGTAAAAAGATCAGTGAGGCTGCTATTAATGCTATGCTGGAAGAGCTTGACCCGCATTCCACATATATACCTGCTGAAGAGGTTCAACAAGCCAATGAGCGTATTAACGGTAGTTTCGAAGGTATTGGAGTACGCTTTAATATACTGAAGGATACGCTTTTGGTAGTGAATCCCATTCCAGGTGGTCCTTCTGAAAAGCTTGGTATTCAGGCAGGAGATCAGATCATTGAGATTGATGGTGAAAATGTAGCTGGTGTTGGTTTGCGCAATTCTGGTGTTCGCGAGCGACTGCTCGGTGAGAAAGGAACAAAAGTAAAAGTGAAGATTAAACGCGGTAAAGGTGAATTGTTAGAATTCACGATTACACGAGATAAAATCCCAGTTCATTCGGTGGTGAGTGCTTACATGGTAGATGATCAAACGGGATATATCAAATTAACGAACTTTTCGAGAACGACTGAAGACGAGGTTGCTAAGGCCTTAAAGCGACTTAAAAAGGAAGGGATGAAAGATCTGATTTTTGATTTGCAAGGAAATGGAGGTGGCTTGCTTTATGGCGCCAAACATGTTGCGGACGAATTTCTTTCAGATGAGAAACTCATCGTTTATTCGGAAGGTCGCAGACAACCAAAAAGTGAATTAAAAGCAGACAAAAAAGGTGATTTTGAAGAGGGTCGCCTCATTATGTTGATTGACGAAGCATCTGCATCTGCCAGTGAAATACTTTCTGGAGCTATTCAAGATTGGGACCGGGGGCTCATCGTTGGTCGTCGCTCATTTGGAAAGGGACTCGTACAAAGACCTATAGAATTGTCAGATGGAGGGCAACTGCGACTTACTATTGCTCGCTATTACACGCCAAGTGGGCGTTTTATTCAAAAACCTTATGATGATCTAGATGCTTACCGCAGCGATTATATTGATCGTTATGAGCATGGTGAAATGATGCATCGCGATAGTATAGACCTTCCCGATTCGCTCGTTCATAAAACATTGAAGAAAGAACGAAATGTTTATGGTGGTGGAGGGATAATGCCGGATGTGTTTGTTCCTCTTGATACCCTTGAATATTCAGAATATTACAAAAAGCTTTCAAGAAGCGGTATTTTTAATGAATATTCGCTCAAATTCGCCAACGAAGAGCGAGATGATATACTCGAGCAGTATGATGACGTTCAGGGCTTCAAAGAAAATTTCAAAACGGATGAATCATTTATGCAGTCATTTTTTGAATATGTGGAAAAAGAGGATTCATCGTTGGCTTTCGTGGAAGAGGATTATGCAATCAGCAAAGATTTAATGCAAATTCGCCTCAAAGCACTGATTGCACAGAATATCTGGGATTACTCTGCGTTTTATGAAATTTATAATGTAAAAAATGAGGCATTTATGAAAGCGTATGGTACCCTCAAAAACGGGAAATATGATGAAATGGAATTAGTAGAGGATTAGATATAAACCATTTTTTATATTTGTAAAAACTAAAATTAATAGAAATGAAAAAACTGATTTTGATGTTTTCTGTAATCGCTTTAGCGATTGCTTGTACAAATGAAACAGATGTAGATATTGAGACCAAGGAAGGTGAAAAACGCTCAAAACTTGCTGCTGGTTCAGAAAGTTCAGAAGCACTAAAAAAACAAGCAGAGGAACGCCGAAAGGAAAAAGAAAAGCAGGAGCAAGAACGCCGTGCCCAACAAACGACAATGGAGTTGTCACCTGCAACGCATGATTTTGGTGCTATTCCGAAGGGAGAACCTGTATCTACAGTTTTTACAGTAAAAAATACGGGAGACAAACCTTTGGTTATTAATGATGCCAAAGCTTCATGCGGTTGTACGGTACCGCGAAAGCCGGAAGAACCTATCATGCCAGGAAAAGAGGGTGAATTGGAAGTTACCTTTACATCTAAGCCGAATCAAGCAGGGAGTCCGATTTCGAAAACGGTTACTGTAACGGCGAATATTCCTGGATCTACACAACGTGTTTCCATAAAGGGAAGAGTAGAGGAGTAGCCATAAGATTTCCAATGCTTTTATAAATTCAATGGTGTACTTGACAGTGCACCATTTTTTTTACAAAGGAATATAGCATAACACTGAAGTAGCCCACTTTCTTTGAATAGCTACTACACAAAAACGTTATAAGGAGCCCAGAGGCGTTACTTGCTGTCCGCTTTTCTCGAAGATCGAATGCCGAGTACTTTATATACAGGGCAAAAACTCATTAAGCTAGTTAATAAAAAGACGGTTCCAACAATCACTGCCGTATAAGCTAACCACCCGTTTAGAATATCAGTTGCGAATAATACGATAGCTACTACAAATAGTAAAAATCGGATAACGCGGTCTATATTACTTAGGTTCTGATTCATTATTCGGAAACTGTTTTACCACTCCATTCTAATATACCTCCTTCAAGATTATAGGCAACTTCGAAACCAAGTTGATCCATAACCTGGCAAGCCTGACCACTTCGATTACCACTACGGCAATAAACGAAGTACTCCTTAGATTTGTCCATTCCCTTAAGTGTTTCCAGAAACGCATCGGTATCCATGATATCTAATTTCTCTGCTCCGGGAATGATACCTTCAGACCACTCTTTAGGAGTGCGGACGTCAAGAATTAACGCATTTTCTGATGCTTTTAACTTTTCTTTCCAAGTATTTTGATCGAGATTCTTCATAAACGCAATTTATTCAAAATTAATTGAAAAATCTCTTTTTGCTACTATTTATCAGAACATTTATTAGAAGTCGAACAACATTCCATTTTCGCACTAACGGGGTTGGTTTTTGGGTTTTGATCTTCGTTATCAGCTGTTAACATCATTTCAACTTTTGGACTCAAATAGGGGATGCCGAGATTGAGTCCCCTGAGAACCATTGCACTGCCAACAACTGTGATCAAGGTAGCGAGCACAATTTTTCGTTTAAACAGTTGAAAACGTTGAAAATAATTTTTTAATACTCCCAGAAATAAAAAACCGGGTAAGGTTCCCACCCCAAAACTGATCATGTGTACGACAGATCCAGTAATACTACCTGTATTAATAGCTGCGACCAGTGCCACATAAACCATCCCACAAGGTAAAAAGGCGTTGATTAATCCAATAGCCAGTAGCTTTTCAAATCGTGTTCTTCCACCTTTTGACTGCATTAATCGCCCCATTCCGCGAATGAGTGAACGTTGAATGAGCTGAGAACCCTTAACATGATTTAAGTAACCGCTCCAGGCAAAAATGATGATGACAAATCCAGAGATGATACTCAACCATTGTAAAACACCTAAAGTTTGCGCACTGAGCCCTATAAAACCTGCGATAATACCCAATATGGCATAACCAGCACTTCGCCCCAGCGTATATGTAGATATGCCTAAAACGGATTTCCACTTCGAGTCGCGCTGCAGCGGTAAAGCCATGGCTATCGGACCGCACATTCCAATACAGTGGAGATTTGATACGAGTCCAAAAGTCAGTCCTAGAAATATAGTTTGAACTATTGAATCCATAAGTCTTCGCGCAATTGAAATTGTTTTTGACCGTCATTCCAGTCAATTGTTAAGCGATATTTCCCTGTTTCGAGCACTGCTCTGTCTATGAAGATATGCTTACCTTCGAGAGGTTGTTGAACGTCTAATGTTTTATTATTGGGTCGATGGAGGTGAACAGCACCTTCCTCTATTGTTGTTGGCGTTTCGATTGTTAGATAAACGCCAGCATCTGACACATCGGATTTCACTGAAGAAGAGTCTGAGAGTGCGTTGGATTGCGCCTTAATTTCAGTACCGAACTCGATCTCTTCCAAATAATACTCCTCACTGACGAGCTCCGTATTGGCATTCATCATAAATACGGCAAGCGTAGATATAAATCCAATAAATGCAATCAATGCTATAATAATTCCTTTTCCCCAATTCATACCTTAATTATTTTACATTAATGGACCGATAAAACTTGTCTTTACGCGTTGGATCGGTTTGCCATCTCCCAGGATAACGATTGTTAATTTCTTCTGTCCGCGCTGCAATTCGTCGGGGTGAAGTTTAATAATGAAATTCTCTGTTGATTGCTGTTCAGGTCCGAGGTCAAGTGAAGAAGTATTTAATTCTACGCGACCGTCGACATCATCTTCTAGTTTTAGTTGTACGTCGTAATGATCTTTTGTCTTGTTGGTGAGATTAAGCTCATATATATTACTTAAATAACCATTATTCAGAACGGTATATGTAGAACCACGACTTTTAAGTACCTCTGCATCAAAGTTAGAACGTGTACCGATTAGCGTTCCCCAAATGATAAGTAATACAGATAAAAGCACTGTATAAGCAGTCATTCGACGCGTCCATTTGAACTTCTTCCCACCCTGTATATTTGCTTCAGAAGCATATCTGATCAAGCCTTTAGGTTTATTAATACCTTCCATGATGTCGTTGCACGCATCAATACAAGCTGTGCAGTTCACACATTCCAATTGCGTTCCATTCCTGATGTCTATGCCAGTCGGACATACATTTACACATTGATGACAGTCGATACAATCGCCTTTTCCTTCTGCCTTGCGGTCTTCATCTTTTTTTAGACGTCCGCGTTCTTCACCGCGCTCGTGATCGTAAGCCACGACAATAGAGTGCTCATCAAGAAGTACACCTTGTAATCGTCCGTAAGGACAGATCGTCGTGCAAACTTGTTCACGCAGAAAGGCAAAAACCCCATAAAATAATCCAGAGAAAACGATCATAGCAGAAAAACCAACAACATGTGCACCTATCGGTTCTGTCTGAATTTTCCAGAGTTCTTCAGCACCAATGATATACGCTAAAAAGGTGTTACCAATTAAGAATGAGATGAGTAAAAATATAGCATGTTTCGACGTTTTCTTTATGATCTTCTCGCGATTCCAGGATTGTTTGTTCAGTTTTTTCTGGCGTGTCCAATCACCTTCAATCCAATATTCAATCTTGCGAAAAACCATTTCCATAAAGATCGTTTGCGGACAGACCCACCCACAGAATAATCGACCGAAAACTACTGTGAACAGTACGATAAATACAATAGCTATAATCATCGTAAATGCGAAAATGTAGAGATCTTGCGGCCAGAACACTTGATTAAAAAGTACGAACTTACGTTCTATAATATTCAGCAGAATCAGTGGCTCTCCATTGATGTATATATGAGGAGCCCCAAAGAGAAAGGCCAGTAAAATAATACTCAGAATTACTCTTCGATTGTGCCATATACCCTTCGGCATTTTGGGATATACCCAAATACGTTTTCCAGTATCATCTACCGTCGAAATATGATCTCTAAAAGTTTCTTGCTCTGGCTCGTTCTCATTCATCATCTTTAAGCTCTTATTGTATCGAATCGTTTGCTTCTTGATCTGAATTCGATGCTTCTCCGTAAAAATCTCCCTGAGGTTCTAGACCACCTTGGTCCATCGTGACTAATTCAAGATGTAAGACATACGAGGCCACTTGCTGAAGCTGTACAGGGTTAAACTTTGATTCATGCTTCGGCATTCCATTTGGAGTACCATATTTGATCACCTTGAAAACATCTTTAACGTCATTACCGTAGATCCAGTAGTTATCCGTCAGATTAGGTCCAGTATCCCCTCCGCCTGTCTCTGTATGACAAACTGTACAATTATTATTGAATAACGTTTTTCCTTTCATTAGATCACTATCGTCTACCATGAGAGTAGCATTGGTCTCATCAATGTTCATAGCCATCTTTTTACGGTATTCCATAATTTCTTTTTGCGCTTTTTCCATAGACTTGTTGTATTCAGCCGTCTGAAGGTCACCCGTTCCTAAAACATGATAATGGAACATGTAAATTACCGCAAAGACTATAGAAATAAAGAATCCTGCAAGCCACCAGGGAGGCATTGGATTATCCAGTTCACGGATCCCGTCGTATTCGTGTCCCGTATCAATTTTATCTTCTTCCTCTATAGGAGTGGCACCGGTGAGAACACGGGAGATTGAACTTTGCGATTCCTCCGCTGCGCTCGCTTTTTTCTTTGGCTTCATGATACGCAGCACCTTATAAAACATGTTAATCATGTGCATTAAAAAGCCGAGAAGTAGTAGCGCTATAATCAGCAGTACGTACAGATCAATTTGTTCGATATAAACCCAAACATTGACATCTTCAGCAATTGCCGGTGCTTCAAAACTGAATGCAGCAACATTGCTTGTGACAAAGCTCATACCTATAAGGAGTACAATTGCGCGTACTGCATCACCAGTTCCTTTATTTTTGTTGTGAAGCGCAGCGACCTTTTTCTTAAATAAATCGGACTTAATGAGTGAAGCAGTACTTCTCGAAACAATAAAAATTGCCAGTAAGAGAAAACCAATTACAGCCAAAAGGCCATAAAACAATGAGAGATTCTTATCGTAATCAGGTACAACTACTGTTGTTGTTTCTTTAGGATTATCTGCCTTTTCTTTTTGGGGCGGCGTCCAGGCATCTGCATATTCGATAATCGCTTGAGCTTCTTCTAAGGAAACATTCTGTACAGGCATTTCAGTAGGACTGTAGTCTTTCACTTCCTGAGCGCGATCGCTTTTTCCTTGTGCAATGACTTTTGCAGGGTTTTTCACCCATTCGAAAAGTTGTTCTTCCTCACCTTCCCAGCGCGATTTTACATTCACAAGGTTGGGGCCAGTTGCGTCCTTTCCAAGAATATGACAAGCACTGCACTTTGCGCCAAATAGAGCTTCTCCATCCTGTGACCATGCACTTGCAAAAAACAAGCACGAAAAAGTAAAAATCAGCGCTGCTAATGTTTTTCTGTTCGTTGTTTTCATGATTTCCGATTATCTTCGTTATCGTTTAAATATTTTTCATCTTCATCTAAGGGAATATGACTAAAGCGGGCTGTTTCACTTTTTGAAATACGGTATGTTCTCCAAATTACAATCGCGAAAAAAGCCACGAAAATCAACAGTGAAATGATCGGGTATATTTCAATTCCTGCTATTTCAGACATGTTGTGTTTGATATATCTTAACATAATTACTCTGTTTTTTCAGTGAGTTCAGTTGCTTCTTCTTGCTCTTGATCATTCTCAGGAATAGCTTTAATATCCGTACCCAGTCGCTGTAAGTAGGCTATTATGGCAACTATTTCTTTGTCTGATACTGTTGCTACTTTGACACTTCCTTTTTGTTGACTAAGATCTTTAACAATACGACCAGCAATTTCGTTGGCCTGCTTTTTCAAGTCCTTATGTGCTTCCTCTTCGTAACCTTCTGGATAGGGTACACCCAAATCACGCATGACAGCAATTTTAGTCTTCAAGTCTGAGGTATTTAAAGCATCCTCCGCCAACCAGGGATAGGCCGGCATTATTGATCCCGGAGACCATTGTTTTGGGATCAGCAAGTGCCCATAATGCCATGAGTCACTGCGTAGACCACCTTCTCGCGCAAGGTCAGGTCCCGTACGTTTTGACCCCCATAAGAAAGGGTGGTCATAAACAAATTCGCCCGCTTTGGAGTATTCTCCATAACGTTCAGTTTCGAAACGAAGTGGACGCACCATTTGAGAGTGACAATTATTACAACCTTCTCGAATATAGATATCTCGACCCTCTAGCTCGAGCGGAGTGAGCGGTTTTACCTGGGATATGGTTTTGATGTTGGATTTTACGGTGAGCGTAGGTATGATTTCAACAGCCCCTCCAATGAGTATAACAATAATACTCAAAATCATCAGTTGAACTGGTTTACGCTCAATAGGACGGTGCCAATATTCACCTTTAGGTATTTTTTGATTTCGAGAATTTGTAACTTCTACAGTTTCATTGTTACTAAATGATCCCATTTTTGCCGTCTTAAACAAGTTGTATGACATCATCAACACCCCGATAATATAGATTAATCCACCGAAAGCACGCATGATATAGAAAGGTTCAAGCGCATTTACTGTTTCAAGAAAATCAGGGTTGGCAAGCGTACCATCTGGATTAAATTCTTGCCACATTAAGCCTTGGCTAAAACCTGCCCAATACATGGGGACAGCCCACAATATGATTCCGAGCGTTGCAATCCAGAAGTGAGCATTGGCCAGTCGTTTTGAATACAATTCCCTTTTGAACAGCCGTGGAAATAGAAAATAGAGCATACCAAAGGTGAGCATACCATTCCATCCAAGACCACCGACGTGAACGTGTGCAATAGTCCAATCTGTAAAATGGGATATAGAATTTACACTTTTCAGAGATAGCAAAGGACCTTCAAATGTAGCCATACCGTAAGCTGTGAGGGCGACAACCATGAATTTTAACACCACGTTATCGCGAACCTTGTCCCAGGCACCACGCAGCGTAAGTAAACCGTTCAACATACCACCCCAGGAAGGAGCGATCAACATGATAGAGAATACTACACCAAGTGACTGAGCCCAGTCCGGTAAACTAGTATAGAGAAGGTGGTGTGGTCCGGCCCAGATGTATATGAAAATTAACGCCCAAAAGTGTATGATCGATAATTTATAAGAATATATAGGGCGGTTGGCTGCTTTAGGTACGAAATAATACATTAATCCAAGGTAGGGGGTGGTCAAAAAGAAGGCCACTGCGTTGTGACCATACCACCACTGTACTAATGCATCTTGCACACCAGCATACCAGGAGTAGCTTTTCAAGAAATGAACGGGTAATTCAAAAGAATTGAAAATATGTAATACGGCTACCGTTACAAATGTTGCGATGTAAAACCAGATTGCTGTGTAGATGTGTTGTACCCGCCGTACGAGAATAGTTGCGAACATATTCCATCCGAATACAACCCAAAGGAGTGTGATTGCAATATCAATGGGCCATTCGAGTTCAGCGTATTCTTTACTCGTTGTGTACCCCATAGGCAGCGTGATTACAGCGGATAAAATAATCAATTGCCAACCCCAGAAATTAATATAGCTCAATTTATCACTCCACATGCGCGTCTTCAACAGACGCTGCATGGAATAGTAAACACCAGTGAAAATACCGTTCCCTACAAATGCGAAAATCACAGCATTGGTGTGCAAAGGACGGATCCGACCAAACGAAAGGTACTTAAAACCGAGGTAATCGTTGAAAAAGTTGGGAAAAGCCAGTTGCAATGCGGCAATAAGTCCCACGAGCATTCCAATAGCTCCCCAGGTGATCGTTGCATAAGCAAAATACTTGACGATCTTGTTGTCATAGTTAATACGCGATACTTCCATTATTCTTGGTTTGATTTTTCATTAATTTCTTCATCATCGTAGAGAATCCTGATGCCTGGAGTAACATCATCATCATACTGTCCACTTTTATTCGCCCATATAAAAGAGAATAGAAAGAAGAGCGCTAAGAGCAGACTCACGACTAACATAATGTATATAATTCCCATACTGCAAATTAAAGAATGGAATTCATTTAGAAACATGACCATGGTCAAGCTGAAACATGAGTTATGTCAGTTTTTTAAAATTGTACAAAAACACCACATATTCTCATGGGTTACGGGTAATATCGAATTGAAAAAGTTGAGAAAAGCTCAAATCGGTATTTGAAAAGAATTCATGATTTCTGCATCAATAAATCCTTTTTTTTAAGAATTATATTTAGGTAGAGTTACTTGTTTTTTGATTGAAATTCATGTTCTTCATTGTAGCATATTCATCTTTTGACGATAAAAATTCGATGACGATCTAAAATTGGTGTGATCAACTATTCATGAAATCGGACGCGTATTATCAGGCTTAAGCCTAATATTTATGAACCATAGGCTTCATTATGTCACTTGATTTTCTTATATTCGCCTGCATTAGATAAAACATAAAAACAATTAATTAAGTATTATGGCCTTTGATATTGATATGATAAAGGCGGTATACGATCGTTATCCAGAACGTATTGCCGCTGTGCGAAAAGCAGTAGATAAACCCTTAACATTATCTGAAAAAATACTATATACTCACTTATGGGATGGTGCCGCGGACGAAGAATATATCCGGGGAAAGTCTTACGTGAATTTTGCCCCTGATCGCGTTGCTATGCAGGATGCTACCGCTCAGATGGCATTATTGCAGTTTATGCAAGCAGGAAAAGAAGATGTAGCTGTTCCTTCAACTACACATTGTGATCACCTTATTCAAGCCAAATTAGGAGCCGATAAAGATTTACAGGAAAGCTTTAATCAGAACAATGAGGTTTTTAAATTCCTAAGTTCAGTAAGTAATAAGTACGGAATTGGTTTTTGGAAACCTGGTGCTGGTATTATTCATCAGGTTGTACTTGAAAATTATGCCTTTCCTGGCGGGATGATGATTGGTACCGATTCTCACACTGTTAATGCAGGTGGACTTGGAATGGTAGCAATTGGAGTCGGTGGTGCCGACGCAGTTGATGTGATGGCAGGAATGCCCTGGGAACTCAAGTTTCCGAAGCTTATCGGAGTAAAGCTTACCGGTAAAATGAGTGGTTGGACGGCCGCAAAAGATGTCATCCTTAAAGTAGCGGGTATATTGACTGTTAAAGGTGGTACTGGATGTATTGTTGAGTACTTTGGTGAAGGAGCTAAATCTATTTCAGCAACTGGTAAAGGTACGATCTGTAACATGGGAGCTGAAATTGGTGCGACCACGTCTACCTTTGGCTACGACGATTCAATGCGCCGTTATTTGAAAGCGACGGATCGTGAAGATATTGTTGAATTAGCTGATGGCGTCGCTGATCACCTGACTGGTGATGATGAAGTTTACGCAAATCCTGAACAATATTTCGATCAGGTGATTGAAATTGATCTCGATGAGTTAGTTCCGCACGTCAATGGTCCATTTACCCCTGATTTGGCTACGCCCATCGACCAGCTTGGAAAAGCTGCGAAAGAAGGCGATTGGCCAATGGAGTTGGATTGGGGATTAATCGGTTCGTGTACCAACTCTTCCTATGAGGATCTTACGCGAGCGGTTTCAATTGCGAAGCAAGCAGTGGATAAAAACTTGAAAACGAAGTCGGACTTTGGGATTAATCCTGGTTCAGAACAAGTGCGTTTTACGGCTGAAAGAGATGGCTTATTAGAAGTGTTTGAAAACCTTGATGCTACCATATTCACGAATGCCTGTGGACCGTGTATCGGTCAGTGGGATCGCGCTGGAGAAGATAAAAACAAGAAAAATTCAATTATTCATTCGTTTAACAGGAACTTCTCGAAACGTGCGGATGGTAACCCTAACACGCATGCATTTGTGACTTCTCCTGAAATGGTAGCGGCTATGGCCATAGCAGGTCGTTTAGATTTTAATCCATTGACGGATACGTTGACAAATGAAGATGGAGAAGAAGTGAAGCTGGAAGAACCTTCTGGTATTGAATTGCCTGAAAAAGGATTCGATGTCGAAGATAACGGATATCAGGCACCTGCTGATGACGGAAGTGATATCAATATAGATGTAGACCCGAAATCTGATCGTTTGCAACTATTGACACCCTTCGAACCATGGGATGGCGAAAATATAACTGGAATGAAATTGTTGATCAAAGCGTACGGGAAATGTACAACAGATCATATTTCCATGGCTGGTCCCTGGTTGCGTTACCGCGGACACTTGGATAATATTTCTAATAATTGCCTGATTGGAGCAGTGAATGCTTTCAACAAAGCAACGAATGAAGTAACGAATCAGTTGACAGGAGAAACCGGAGAGGTACCTGAGACAGCGAGAGCATACAAAGCTGCAGATGTACCTACGATCGTAGTCGGAGATCATAATTATGGTGAAGGTTCATCTCGAGAGCACGCTGCCATGGAGCCCAGACACTTGGGCGTTATAGCAGTTATCGTGAAGTCTTTTGCACGGATCCACGAAACAAATCTCAAGAAACAAGGTATGTTAGGCTTGACATTTGAAAATGAGGATGATTATGATAAAATAAAAGAAGACGACACCTTTAACTTTTTAGATTTGGACGAATTTGCACCGGACAAGCCGATTACGCTTGAAATTGTTCACGCAGATGACTCGAAAGATGAAATTAAGTTGAATCACACTTACAACGATGTACAAATCAAATGGTTTAAAGCTGGAAGTGCCCTTAACTTAATTCGTAAACAGTCGAACTAGTAGCTAGCACATTAAATAAAGCTTAATTTCTAAGACTGCTCGAAAGGGCAGTCTTTTTTTGTGCGGCGTGTTCAATTACTTTTATTATTTCCAACCACTAAGCCACAACTTTTATACTAATTCAACGGGTTGCTTTTTATTGAATGATCTATTCATCTTCAAGTCGCTGAAGCCACTATCATACTGATTGCGCTTCCATCAATGAATGATAAATCGCTCGCCGAAACAATCGCTAAAACAACAACAATCATTCTATAATTAACTTGTAAGTTTAAAGCAATGTCCACAAATGCCAGGCGAAAATCACCGAATATAATAGGAGTAGGGGAATATAGAAAAGAAGCTGTTTTCGTTTATCTGTGTAGAACATCGTAGCTCCAATGTTAAAACCGCTCAGTAATAAAATAACCAGGACAAGGCGATATCCAGTGGTTAGAAATTCCGGGTAGATCGCGTAAAAGGCAATTTTTGATGCTTCAAAAGAATCATGACTGGATGCAGAATAAAACCACCATGAAATATTAACTATACAGATTAAGGTTAATAAGATGACTAACAAAAGAAATACTCTTCTCGTCTTAATGCAACCCCGCTAATATTGCCTTTGCTAATTTTGTTTGACCTTCATTTGAAGATAGTCGATGACGATCATTTTTATTGCTCAGAAAACCTGTTTCAATCATGATTGCTGGACAGGGAACCTCATTGAGGACTTTGAATCCTGCTGAGGCAACTTTATTTATTTTGTAATTTTTTGAAAGATGAGCTTTGAAGTGACCCGCAAGTTTGTCAGAATCGTTTTTTCTTCCATAATAGAGTTCAATTCCATTTCGCTTAGAATCTGGATGAAGATTCGAATGAATTGAAATAAGCATGTCAGCTTTGTGTTTCTGGGAAAAATCTACGCGTTCTTCTAGTGAAATAAATTCATCACCGTTTCTTGTGAATAAGAGCTTTAAATCATCCTCCTTATTCAATTTCTTGATTTTATTCGCTAATTGAAGATTAACCTCTTTTTCTATCATTTTTTCAGCGCTAGCCCCAGGATCTTTACCACCGTGACCGATATCAATAATGACTACCTTTTGATCTTTAGAAGTTAACGTGAAAGCAGTCAGGATTATTACTGATACAATTGAAGCAAAGAGAATTAATTTTTTCATGATTTCGGTTTATTGATTTTACTAAAGATAAGTATTCCATCTATTAATTGCTTAAATACATCAAGTAATTTTTCTGCTCAGCAGGGTATCCCGCTCCTGCCCTGCAATTACACCCCGCTCCGCAGTATCTCCTGATCCTGCACTTCAATTACAAGGAACTCTTAAGTTACTATTTATTTTTACCACCAGATCTGTTCGATTTTAGCTGTAATTACTGTCTTATCAGGAATATTTTGTTAATTTGAAGACAAAACTAATTAAGATAGTTATATTTTAGTATGCTAATTACTCTATTCAAACCTGCTCTTATGAAAAATATATTTTTTATTCTACCGCTATTAGTCATGAATGTGGCCTATTCCCAAGCGCCCAGTTTTGAATGGGTTATTAAGAATGGCGGAAACGATATCGAACAAGGCCAATCGATAACAACTGATAGCAAGAACAATGTAATATCTATGGGTCTTTTTAAAGATACTACTGACTTCGACCCGGGAAGTGGTGTTGAAGAGCGAGTTTCTGTCGGTCAATATGATATCTTTATTCAAAAGCTAGATGCAAGCGGTAATCTTGTATGGGTGCATACCTTTGGGAGTTCATCTTATGATTATGGGTGGTACGTAAGCACTGATAATGAGGACAACGTATTGGTAACAGGAAGATTCGAGGATACTATTGATTTTGATCCATCTGGAAATACATTGAATTTAAATGGAGGATCATTTGGAAATACTTTTATTGCAAAATATAGCGCTAACGGAAGTTTACTGTTTGCCAAGTCTTTTTACGGTGAAGGATCTAATACAGGTACTTCAATTAATTCTGATGATGAAGGGAATATTTATTGTTCAGGTGTTTTCACTGGAACGGTAGATTTTGACCCGAGTGCAAATGTATACGAAGAAACCGCAAATGGCAATGATTCTGATGCTTATATTGCGAAGTTCGATGGTAGTGGATCATTTATATGGGTAAAGGTTTTTGGTAACAATGAGACTTGTCAAGTAAGAGAGACTGTTGTTGATCAAAATGGAGATTTAGTCTCAGTTGGAAATTTTCACAACACAGTAGATTTTGATCCAAATGGTGGAGTGTTAAATTTAACCTCTGCGGGTAACAGTGACAATTTTGTGCAAAAGTTAGACTCAGATGGAAATCTTATTTGGGCAGTTTCCTATGGCGGAAACTCATTAGATGAAGCTATGGCTATTACAACTGCGGAAAATGGAGATATTTATACTGGAGGTCAATTTTTAGGTACTGCGGATTTTGATCCTGGTACTGCAAGTGAAAATATTTCTGCAAATGGAGGAAGTTATCTTTTCATTCAGAAACTTACTTCTAACGGTGATTATTTATGGGCACATGGTTGTGGTGATCCCAATGCAGGTACTTCTATCGTTGATGAGCTATCGGTTGATGCCTGGGGCAATGTATATGCTGTAGGTGATGGTCAGGGAACATTTGATGTTGATCCCGGAGCAAACTCTACTTTGTGGTCTTCAAATGGAGGCTCTGATGGATTTCTTGCTCAATATTCATCGCAGGGTGAGTATTTATGGTCTGCAAATATTGGGAGTACTTCTTTTGACGGTGCGAATTCAATTGCTATTGACAGTGAGCAATACCTCTATTGTACAGGTAGTTTTCAAGGGACTACAGATTTTGATCCTTCTTCTGGAAGTTTCACAATGACTCCAGATCATTCTGTGGACAGTTATATTTTAAAACTAAAACCATTATATGCCTCTAATCAGGAAGTTAATGGAGGACGTTCTGGGTTAAGTGTTTACCCGAATCCATTGATGAACGGTGAACTTTTGACGATCGAAATTCCAAAGGAAGAAGACATTTCAGAAATTGTTATCCTGGATATCCAGGGGAAAGAAGTTTCTTCCTTTTTTATCAGTCAAAAAGAAACGATTTCATGTTCTCTTAGAAATGGTATTTACTTTGTTTCTTTTATGAATAATAACGGAATAAAAAAGACGCAAAAGCTTATCGTTCACGACTAGTGTTAGCTTTAAATAATTCAACTACATCAAGCTCCACAAATTCAGTGTGAAGATCATACTGTTGATTATTAGCAATGGCACATAGAGATATAGCTGTTTGCACTTAACAATATAGTACATTGTAAATGCCATGGCTAATCCACTTAGGAGTAGTGAAGTAAGCGTGGTGTAAAGACTAGATGCCATAAATTCTGGAAATATGGATAAATAGGCGGCTTTAGATTCCTGGAATGCATCGAATTGAGACGAAATATAAAACCACCAAATCATATTGCTTAGGCAAATGATTGTGAAGAGAATGATGAGTATAGTAAGTACTTTTTTCATATCATGAGTTGCTCAAAAAAACCTCCAATCTGCTCTTTTTGATCCACAAAATGAATCTCATAAATCCAATGAAGTAGCTGACCATCTTTTCCCTTTCTATGCATTTTTAAATTATTTTTCGGGTGAATGTAGTTGACCACCTCTTCTCCTTCGATCTTCTCGTGTGGAAAATTCCCGATGAGGTGACCGCAGTGCTCATTACCGTAATCCCAACCATATTTTTTTGCGAGATCTTTTGTGTAAGCGTAGAATTCTGCGCCAGTTATGCTTTCCTGATGTTGAAGGAAATGTGCTGCTCCTTCTTTCCAGGCTTGCTCTATTTCGCATTTTAGCTGATGTTTCTTAAGATCTTCACCGATAACATAAGTTCTTCCAAAATCTGCTTCCCACTCATCGAAAACGGGACCAAAATCTAAAAAAACGATATCATCATGCTGCAATACAAGGTTTGGCGGATTTTCACGGTAGGGAAGAAGCGTGTTCTTACCAGATCGGACAATACGTTTGTGCCAGAATTTCTTGATACCAAATAACTCAAACGCCAGGGCATATACATTCTCGTTGAGCGACTTCTCTGTTATGCCAGGCTTTATCAACTCTCGCAATTCGATCGCTTTGAAAAGTTCTGCTGCCTTTTGTTCAGCTGCTATGAGTTCTTTGACTGTATTTGTGCTCATTAATCAGCTAAATTGGTAATTTTTGCGTTCTTTCCAGTAATTTCGGCTAGAAAATCGACCTCTTTTCCATGATTTAAGGCCCTGAGAAAAGCAGACCCAATGATTCCACCGTCAACATGTGCAGTTTTTTCCTGGAAGGAAGCGCGGTCGTGAATGCCAAATCCGATCATTACTTTCGTGGTGCCTGCCAATTTTTTTACTGCTGCATAACGATCTTGCAGTGACGTATCATTATTCCCTTTTCCTCCTGTGATCTGATTGGTTGAAACCAGATAGAGAAAACCTTCCCTTGAGAGTTCGGCCGCCTTTTGAATCCGTTCGTCTGAGGTTCTTGGTGTGACGAGAAAACATAGTGGAATGCCATATTTTTCAAAAGAATCTTTGTAATTCTTTTCATAGATCTCCATCGATACGTCCGGTATGATTAATCCAGCAACTTTTGTCGCTACACATTTTTCCAGAAAATGCTCCATACCATAGGGTAAGATCGGGTTTAAATACCCCATTAAGTAAACAGGCGTACTCGTTTTTCTTTTGGCGAGTTGTTCAAATATCAGGTCGATATGCATCCCGTTTTCAATGGCTTGCATACTTGTCTGTTGAATGGTCGGACCATCTGCCATTGGATCTGAAAACGGAATGCCGACTTCACAAAAATCGATATCGAATCGCTCGAAGAGTTTCAGTTGCTCATTTAAGCTGTCTATTTCTGGGTATCCCGCTGTGGTAAATATGCTAATTTCTTTTTTCATGATTCCATGTATTGGGTTAATGTGGCCATATCTTTATCTCCTCGTCCGGATAAATTAATGACAATAATTTCATCTTTTGTGATTTCCAGATGGTCTAAGGCTGCCAGTGCATGAGCTGTTTCCAGCGCAGGAATGATGCCGTCAGATTTTGCCAGGCTTGACGCATGGGCTAAGGCTTCATCGTCATTGATGGCCACGCATTGTACTCTTCCTGAATGAATCGTTTGTGCGTGCAATGGACCAATTCCCGGGTAATCTAGTCCTGCTGAGATCGAATGAGGTTCTGTGATCTGCCCGTTTTTGTCCTGCATAAGCAGTGTGTAACTGCCGTGAATAACGCCTGGTTTTCCAAGTTGAGTGGTCGCTGCCGACTT
>CAYFTH010000049.1:0-20222 GCA_964346075.1 uncultured Fluviicola sp.
TATTCAACATTGCGAAGGCCTATCTACTGAGATCTGGAAACTTTAGCTTTAATGTTATATGCATCTGTGGAAACGCTTACGTCTACATCAATGCCTGACGCGTTTATTCAAGCTGATTTTAGTGGAGGTACCCGGGTTCGAACCGGGGACCTCTTGCATGCCATGCAAGTGCTCTAGCCAGCTGAGCTATACCCCCAAATATTAATTCGTTCACCAA
Source organism: uncultured Fluviicola sp. (assembly GCA_964346075.1). Taxonomy (GTDB): domain Bacteria; phylum Bacteroidota; class Bacteroidia; order Flavobacteriales_D; family Crocinitomicaceae; genus Brumimicrobium. The sequence goes on from CAYFTH010000049.1 coordinate 218, forward strand.
CAAGTCATTTTTAAGTAACACTCTTGGCATAAGCAAATTTACAAAAATATTGATTGAACTGAATGATAATTCCAATATCTTATGAACGGGCAGACACATTCCACAACAACGAAATCTATAAAAGATTATATTTTGCAGGGTTTCAAACTCTTTTATCCAAGCGTTGAAAACCGTGGCAAAAAAGAGCCCGTGCAAAATAAAACCCTCGACATGAGACGATTTTAAATCCGCTCTTCCTGCATGTCAACTCGCTATGAACTATGTATTTAGCTCTTCGTTCAGTGTTCCTTGAGCGATTACCTTGTAGTTACCACTTAAAATAACCTGATCATGTTGCACCTCACATTCAAAATATCCACCCCTTCTGCTCATTTGAATGGAAGAAAGTTTCGACTTTTTGAGTCGATCACTCCAATACGGAGCCAAAACAGTATGTGAGGATCCCGTTGCGTGATCTTCCAGTTGCAAAACTTTTGGCACGAGCGTCCTGCTTACAAAATCCACTTCTTCCCCTCGTGCAGTAACTGCATAGCCAAATGGAGCTAACAATTGCAATGCATCAAAATTGGGTTTCATGTTCTTTAGTTGCTCCTCTGAATCCACTACAACAATGTTCTTATCGGTAGTTTCAAAATGTTCTATAATATTCACACCCAGCGCTTCTTGTAATCCTTCGGGCTCCCGACTTTTATTATAACTCCCTTTTTTCAAGACGCAAGATAATTGTGACGCTGAGGAGTAGCCACTAACGGAGCCGTTGCGAAAAGCAAAATCCGGAATTTCTTTTTCCAGATGATCAAACAATCCAACAGCTGCCATCGTACCATGTCCACACAAACCAATTTCTGCATCGGGGGCAAACCAGCGAATATTCCAACCCTCCTCTTCTTTCCAAATAAAAGTAGTTGCAGGTTGATTCATATCATTGGCTATCTGTTGCATCTGATTCGTTTTTAGCGCTTCCTCCAAAAAGACAACAGCAGATACATTTCCTAACAATTGACATTTTTCATCTGAGAAAACCGTAATCCACCAACAATTCAAATGTTTCATATTTTGTTTGAGTCTTTAAAAAGCGTTGGCATAAAATTACGGATTTAGATTTTAAGTCATTTCATCCTCGAAAATGATCACTCCTCGCCTTCGCAAAATGCTGGTGAACACGCATCAATTTTCACTGAAATTTTAGATATACCAGGTTTTTAATTATATTTGGCTTACGATTCATAACTATGAAATTTTTACTACATACTTTCTTGTTTGTTGTTGTTTTGAGTAACTGTAATATTGGTCTTACTCAAAATATACGAAGAAGTTCTCTTAATGCTTTCGGTTCAGTCATGACGCATCAGGGTGTAAGTTTATCACAAAGTGTCGGACAATCCAGTATAGTAGGGACTTCAACCCAACAAGAAACAATATTGAAACAAGGATTTCAGCAATCCAATTTATTGATAGGGCGATCGAACGCTCAGCACGATCTGACCATTTATCCCAACCCGACCACTGGCACGGTGCAATTTCGTACAACAATCGAGCGGAATACTGGCGTTACTTACAAAATCATCAACAGTTTGGGAGCCATTTGCCAGGAAGGTTCATTCACGCTCTATCCGGGTAATAAATTACAGCTGGATCAACAGTTGACCAAGGGGACCTATATTCTACTGGTCACCTTTAGAAACACGATTATTCATGAACATTTAATTTTGACGAAATAATGTTTAAACAATTAATTTTCGGCCTTTTGTTGCTGCTAATAGCTCAAACTTCTAAGGCTCAGGAATTTTCGCTACGGTCGTTAGATTTAGTCGGCGGAAAACAATTTAGTAACTTTTTATTTAAAAATTCAGCTGACAAAAAAGATCAATCGCTGGAATATCAGATGTATAATTCATTTGGTCTGAACGCGACATTTACGAGTGATAAACACACCATACGACCAGAGTTATTGCTTCGTCAAGCCGGAGCTAAAAAGACCCTCGAAAATACCGCAGTTACATGGAAAATGAATTATTTCAATTTTAATATTGGTTATGGCTATCACCTCTTTAAAAATGAGCGTTTTGAAATACAACCAGGAGCAGCAATAGGTGTAGGATACTTACTAAACGGAGAACAATTAATAGGTGATACGCGCCTATCAATTACCGAAGAGGAATCAATGAATCGGTTTGAATTCAGCACCTACGGTTTTAGTAATTTCCGTGCGCACCTTTCCGAAAGCATTTCACTTTCACTAGAGTATCGCTTTGGAATAGGTATTAATCAAATTGAGAATGAAAGCAATGACCAGCAAACCCGTAATGTCTATCACGGTGCACTCTTAGGTATCGGGATTGCTTTAGATTAAAAAAATGATAACTATGACACGTATATTTACACTTTTATTACTGAGCTTGTGTACATTTTATAGTATGAGTCAAGCTCCACCTGAAGGAATTAATTATCAAGCGGTAGCTTTTAATAACGAAACAGGGGAGTTGCCGGGAACGGATGCTTCTATGGTTCCCGTCAAAAGCAAAGCAATCAAAGTTCGATTTTCGATATTAAAAGATGAAATAGATGGAACAGAAGCTTTTCAGGAAGAACATACGACTTCAACCGATGAGTCTGGTCTTTTTGACGTGATTATTGGTCAAGGGTTTCAAGTCGGTTCTGCCGCTTTTTCTGATATCGACTGGAGTACAGGGCTTCATTTTTTAAAAGTAGAAATTGATATTTCAGGTGAATACCGGGAAATGGGTACACAACAGTTATGGAGTGTACCATATGCGCTTTATACGGAAAGAGCAGCTAACGGTATTTCTGAAATCGTTGACAACGGTGATAGTACAGCAACGTTCATTTTTGAAAATGGGATTACATATACAACTGAAAACATGGCCGGGCCGCAAGGTGCTGATGGAAATGGAATCACTAATACAATAGACAATGGTGATGGTACTTTGACTTTCGTCTATGATGATGGTTCCACTTTTACTACACCCAACCTGGAAGGACCACAGGGTCCTGCTGGAGCTCAAGGACCACAAGGGCCACAAGGGTCACAGGGACCTAATGGGATTTCATTAAATTGGCTGGGGACGTTTACGAGTGCACCAGGATCACCTGCACTCAATGACGCTTATTACAACTCAAACGACGGTATCTCTTATGTTTGGGATGGTTCTAACTGGGAAATCATTGCTCAAGATGGAACGAGTGGTGGCGGCGGCGCTAATACGCTCGACCAAGCCTATGATGAAGGCGGTGCAGGTGCAGGCCGCTCAATAACAGCGGACAATGGAGCAGTTGAAATCAATAATAGTGGTACAAATACCACTGCTCTCTCAGTAAACAGCCCAATCGCGAACTCCTTTGCTATAGAGGCTAACAATTCCAATACAGGTGTAGCTATAAGAGGTCAAAACACGAATGCATCCAACACTTTCCCTGCTATTCAAGGAGAAACGAACAGCAGTGAGCCCACTAACTCTGCGATACTCGGGCAAAATACTGGTGCGGGTTACGCCGTGGCGGGTCAGATTCCAGCTACATCAAGTGGAACAGCCGCAGTTTATGGAAATAATTTGCGCACCGCAGGTGGATCAGGGGTTAGTGGTATTGGCTTGAATGGTGTAGTAGGAGAAGCCACCAATGGAGATGGTTTTGGAGTCTACGGTAATAATCCGATAACTGGCGGTGGTGGTGTCCTTGCAGTAGGAACATACGGCATTGGCTTCAACGGCATTTACGGACAGACGACAGATGCAACCAACGGATGGGCGGGTTACTTTACTGCTGATGTTGGAATTGACGGTTCTGTTTTTGCCATTGGAGCTGGTAATTTTAATTTGAGCGATCAGCGACTTAAAAATGATTTTGCCTCGATTCCAAATGCGCTCAATAAAATTATGCAGTTGAATGGTAAGCATTACACCATCGCCACGAAACACCGACTAAAAGGAGGTGAAATTGAGACTCGCGAACGTCAGGAATACGGTGTCATTGCCCAGGAAGTGGAAGCACTGTTTCCTGAAATGATCGAAGAAAAAGCTATTTTCATGAATACAGGAGACGATACACGCTATAAAGCGGTGAACTACAATCAACTAGTTCCTGTACTCATTGAAGCGTTGAAAGAGCTCAAAGGTGATGTAGATCAACTCGAACAACGTATCGAAGCGTTGGAAGAAAATGCCAACAACTAATCGGCATCCTTCAAATTTCAGAGCTTCATTTCAGTAGCTTTGGGAGAAAGTTTGCGCAAATCTGTGCCTGAAAACGGCGTGCAATAGTTTTACTGATATAAAAACACAACAATGAAGGCGTCTCAACCATTAACATTTAAGTGCGGTCGAAAAATGAAGAATCGCTTCATGCTTGCTCCCATGACTAACGAACAAAGTCATGAAAATGGCACATTATCAGAAGACGAATTTCGCTGGCTACAGATGCGAGCGGAAGGAGGTTTTGGTTTAACCATGACTTGCGCTTCGCACGTGCAACAAATTGGTAAAGGGTTTGCGGGACAACTTGGCATATTTTCTGATCAACTCAAAGCGGGGCACGAACGATTGACACGAGCAATAAAGTCTCAAGGCTCCCTGGCCGTCATTCAGTTGCATCACGCAGGTATGCGATCACCTAAAAAACTTATTGACAACAACCCTGTTTGTCCTTCCGACAACGAGAAGTTCGGTGCTCGAGCGCTAACATTAACTGAAATCCATAATCTTCGTGAAGATTTTGTTTCAGCGGCTAAAAGGGCGCAGTACTGGGGGTACGATGGCGTGGAGATTCATGGCGCACACGGTTATATACTTTGCCAATTTTTGAGTGCTGCGATCAATCATCGCACAGATGAATATGGTGGGAATCTGACTAATCGATCGCGACTGTTATTTGAAATCATCGAAGAAATACGCGCTCATTGTGGTCACGATTTTCTAGTAGGCGTGCGCCTTTCACCAGAGCGATTTGGGATGGATCCTGGCGAGGTTCAGACCGTCTGCCAGCAACTGATAGCCTTAAATCATATTGACTTTTTGGATATTTCACTTTGGGATGTTTTTAAATTACCTGAAAATGAAGCATACAAGGATCAACCATTACTCCAATATTTTACTCAATTAGATCGAGGTGACATCAAATTAACTGTTGCTGGTAATATCCGAACCGCTCAAGATGTTCAACGTATATTGAATCAGTCTGTGGATTTTGTGGCTATCGGGCGATCAGCGATTTTGCATCACGATTTCCCGCAGCGCATTATCAATGATGTTGATTTTATACCAGTTGAAACACCGGTATCTACGGAATATTTAAAAAAACAAGGACTCAGTGAAGTCTTCATTCGGTATATGAAAAAATGGCCACATTTCGTTGAAGCAAAAAATTGAAAAAGCACGCTCTTTATTGTTGTAACGATCGATTGAGTAATTTCAAATCCTTCAGTTGGTGAAAATAAGGATCTCGTAAATTACTTTCCAATATATCCAGATGTTCCATTCGATGACAGTCTGAACCAACAAAATCGACATATCCATTATCGACTAACATACGTGCTTGATTACGAATAGCTTTACCGTAATGACCTGTGAGTGAATTTAAATTCATTTGTATAAAAACCCCTCTGTTTTTCAGATCTTCTACTTCTTTCTGACCATTTTCTAGGTAAAAAGCATATCGCTCAAAATGAGCCAAAACGGGTTGATATCCGTTATTTTTTAATGCGAAAATAGCTTCGTTAACCAATCGTGGTTTGGCAGAGAATGAAAATTCGAAAAGCACATAATGATTACCGAAAGTCAATAACTCATTGTTTTGGATCCTATCAATAAAAAATTCATCGCAGTAATATTCCGCAGCGGCATCAATGGTGATTGTTAATTGATGCTTACGAATGGCTTCACGCACTTTTTCGAGGCCTTCCAAAATAATAGTTGATGTGTTTTTGTAATGATCCTGCATCACGTGTGGAGTCGTAATTAAATGTTTATACCCCAGCGATTCAAAACGCACCAACATGCCTAAAGTTTCTTCTATCGACTGCGAACCATCGTCAATTCCAGGAATGAGGTGACTGTGCATATCCACACCAATATCACTCAGTCCGTAAGGCTCGTCAGGTTGTTTACGAAAAAGTGACTTGATCCAGTTCATATCATTTTAGCGATTATAATGTTCTGCGTAATAGGCCTTGTAATCCCCCGTAATAACCTTTTCAATCCAGTCCTGATGATGAAGATACCAATCTACGGTCTTGCGCAACCCTTCAGCGAATCGTATGGATGGTTGCCAACCGAGCTCTGTAGCCAATTTATCTGCATTAATAGCATATCTTCGGTCGTGTCCAGCCCGATCTTTAACGAAGGTGATCTGCTTCTTAGTGCTTCCTTCAGGTCGATCCAATTGTTCATCTATAATCGTGCAAAGTTGTTCGACCAGATCAATATTTGTCCATTCGTTCAAGCCACCTACATTGTAGGTCTCGCCTTTCTCTCCACGATGGAATATGACATCTATCGCACTCGCATGATCTACAACCCATAACCAATCTCTTATGTTTTTCCCATCACCGTAAATCGGCAGTTCTTTACCCTCCACGGCATTGTGAATCATAAGTGGAATTAATTTTTCAGGAAATTGATAACTCCCATAATTGTTGGAGCAATTAGATATCCGGATGTTCAAACCATAAGTGTGATGATAAGCACGAACGAAATGATCTGAGCTTGCTTTTGATGCGGAATACGGACTTCGGGGATCATAAGCCGTTTCCTCCGTGAATAGTCCTTCATCTCCTAAACTTCCATACACTTCATCAGTTGAAACATGATAAAAAACATGATTCTCGAAATGCTTCCAATGAGCCTTGCAGGTATTTAGTAGATTCACCGTACCAACTACATTGGTCGTTACAAACTCCATCGGTCCAGAGATAGAACGATCAACATGAGACTCTGCTGCAAGATGTATAACGTCGCTAATTTCAAACTTTTCAAACAGACGGTTTAACTCTGCTGTATTGCAAATGTCCCCTTTTACAAATCGATAATTATTTGCATGCTCGACGTCCTTGAGATTTTCTAAATTACCCGCATAAGTCAGCTTATCAAAATTGATAATCGTATCGTCGGGATATTTGTTTACAAAATGCCGCACCACATGAGAGCCGATAAAACCGGCGCCGCCTGTTATTAATATATTTCGACCTAAAGCCATTACAAACTCCAGTATTCTAATTCACTAATTTGATTTTTGTAAATTCCTTTGACATCTACAAAAACACCGTGTCCATCTTTGAAATACTTCTTAAATTCAGCTTCTTCCCAGTTGGTATATTCATCGTGATTCACGGCAACAATTACCGCATCATAATCATCATTCACTTTGTCAGTAAGGGTGATGCCATATTCGTGACTAAGTTCTTCAGACGAAGCATGGGGATCAATAACGTGGACGTTAACGGCAAAGGATTTCAGCTCATTGATGACGTCAATTACTTTCGAATTGCGAATATCGCTGACGTTTTCTTTAAATGTCGCTCCCATGACCAGGACTTTAGCTTCATTCATATTCTTTCCCTGAGCAATCATCTTTTTGACGCATTGCTTGCCGATATAAAAGCCCATAGAATCATTCACGTAACGACCGCTGTTAATCACTTTCGCATGATAACCGGCTTGTTTGGCTTTGTGTGTTAAATAATAAGGATCCACACCAATACAATGTCCTCCGACTAAACCAGGGGTAAACTTTAAAAAGTTCCATTTTGTAGCCGCAGCGTCTAAAACATCGTAGGTATTAATATCCAATTTATCGAAAATGATCGACAATTCATTGATGAGCGATATATTGACGTCGCGCTGGGTGTTTTCAATAATTTTTGCGGCCTCAGCTACTTTCATAGTTGGAGCACGATGGACACCAGCAGTCACCACGAGCTCATATACTTTAGCAATATTTTCCAGTGATTCTTCATCGCTACCAGCAACAACTTTTATAACGCTTTGCAACGTATGTATCTTATCGCCCGGATTAATTCTTTCAGGTGAATATCCCACTTTAAAGTCAGTCTTAAATTTTAATCCTGATTCATTTTCTAATATAGGAATACAGTCTTCTTCGGTACATCCAGGGTAAACAGTTGATTCATAAACAACATAATCCCCTTTCTTTAAAATTTTACCCACCGTTTTTGAGGCGCCCAACAATGGTCCGAGATTCGGCATATTCGACTCGTCAATTGGCGTGGGTACAGCAACGATAAAAAAGGTGACGTCAGCCATCTCTTCAGGATCCGCAGTAAAATGAATATCACAATCTTCAAATTCACTACTATCAAGTTCTTTACTTGGATCCTCGTTGCGTCGCATCATTTCTACCCGATCCTTGTTGATATCAAAACCAACTACTTTGACTTTGCGTGCAAACTCAAGTGCAATCGGTAATCCAACATATCCTAATCCAATAACAGCAATTTTTTCGTTGCCGTTAACTATTTCCTCAAACTTTGAATTGTTCATCTCTAACTTTATAAATTCTTTCTATAATTTCTACTACTTTAAGTCCTTCAAGTGCGTTTGTTGTTGCTGTAGTGCGTCCTTTTAACGTATCCACTACATTTTCTATAATATAATGATGATTTGCCGCAGAACCTTTATATGCACCATAATCATTTCCAGGGTTGGTTGGTGCCAATTCAGGCATTTCATAATCCTGCACATCACAAACTTCAACCTCGTTCATATACTGACCTCCAATTTTTATGGATCCCTTTTCTCCGATTATAGTAATAGAAGACTCAAGGTTTTGATTCGCTACTGCTGTCGAGTAATTAATACAGCCCATACCTCCCTGAACAAAATCGAAATTTACAAATCCAGAATCCTCAAAATCCGTGGAATCCTGATGCGTAAAATCAGCAAACTTGCCTTGAATATTTTCGATATCACCGAATAACCAATACATGATGTCGATAAAATGAGAGAATTGCGTAAACAACGTTCCTCCATCCAGGTCTGTTGTTCCTTTCCATCCTCCTTTTTTGTAATAACGATCATCGCGATTCCAATAACAGTTGAGCTGCACCATATGAATTTTCCCAAGACGTTCCTCAACTACTACTGATTTAATCCATTCAGAGGGCGGTGAGTAACGGTTCTGCATCACACAAAAAACGTGCTTAGACATCTGAAGTGCCTTAAAAATAACACTTTCGCAATTATCTTTAGAGAGCCCCATCGGTTTTTCACAAACCACGTGCTTATTGGCCTCCAGGAGTGCAATGCTCTGTCCAGCATGTAATCCATTAGGAGTGCAAACAGACGCCACATCAAAATCTATATCGCTATCAAGAAGGTCTTCAACACTACTAAAAAAAGGAGCGTCAAAATCCTCGAGATTCAATTCGTTTTTTGGTTTTATATCAACCATACCTACCAATTCAGCCTCCTCATTACGGGATATCATGGTGGCGTGTCGCTTTCCAATGTGGCCAGAACCTACCACTACAAATTTAATAGTATCGTTCATTCTTCGATTTTTCTAACTTGATTATTCGTTAATGTATATTTTTCCTGACTTTCCGGACATACAGCAAAACCTTCCTCATCAAAATGGAGACGGTGACCAAATTCACTCATCCAACCTATATGTTTAGCTGGATTCCCCACTACCAAGGCATAATCCGCAATTTCTTTGGTCACAACAGCACCAGCTCCAATAAATGCATATTTTCCTATGTCATGTCCACAAACGATAGTCGCATTGGCTCCAATTGAGGCTCCCTTACGAACAATCGTTTCCGTGTACTGTCCTCTGCGAACAACAGCGCTTCGGGGGTTGACTATATTCGTAAAAACCATCGAAGGTCCTAAAAAAACGTCATCTTCGCATTTTACTCCAGTGTAAATGGAGACATTATTTTGAACCTTGACGTTATTACCCAGCGTAACGTCGGGAGAGACTACCACATTTTGACCAATATTGCATTTTTTCCCCAACGTACAATTCGACATCAGGTGGGAAAAGTGCCAGATTTTAGTGTCCTCGCCTATGTTACATCCTTCATCTACAACTGCTGTTTCATGTGCAAAGTATTCCATATTATTTGATATAATCTTCAAAGTTATTATGTTCTTTTTTATAGAGCTCCGCAGTCGACAATTTTTTAAAATAGCTATACGTGCGTTTTAAGCCCTCCGCTCTAGCGACCTCAGGTTGCCACTCCAATTCCTTACGCGCAAGTTCGATGGCAGGTTGGCGCTGTTTGGGATCATTTTTAGGTAAATCTTTATAGACTACTTTTTGATTTGTTCCTGTCAATTGAATAATTTCATCAGCAAATGATTGAATCGAAATTTCATCAGGGTTTCCCAAATTTACAGGTTGATTGTAATTACTGTGCAATAAACGTACAATACCTTCAACCAAATCATCAACGTAACAAAACGAACGTGTTTGAGAACCATCTCCAAAAACCGTAATATCTTCTCCCCGCAATGCCTGACCGATAAAAGCAGGTAAAACTCTACCATCATTTAAGCGCATACGCGGTCCATAAGTGTTAAAAATACGGGCAATTCTAACCTCCAAACCATGATAGGTGTGGTAAGCCATGGTCATCGCTTCCTGAAAGCGCTTTGCTTCATCGTATACCCCCCTCGGACCGATTGGATTCACATTCCCCCAATAAGACTCCTTTTGCGGGTGCACCTCTGGATCACCATAAACTTCTGAAGTAGAAGCTATTAATACTTTCGCGTTTTTGTTTCGCGCTAGTCCAAGACAGTTGTGGATACCTAATGAACCTACTTTTAAGGTTTGAATAGGAATCTTGAGATAATCGATGGGGCTAGCTGGTGAAGCGAAGTGTAAAATATAATCGAGCTCGCCGGGAACATGAATAAATTTTGAAACGTCGTGTTGGTAAAATTCAAAATTTTCTTTTGGAAAAAGATGTTCGATGTTTTCCAGTCGACCTGTGATTAAATTATCCATAGCTATCACATGATAGCCGTCGTTTACAAAACGATCGCACAAGTGTGAGCCTAAAAATCCAGCACCGCCCGTGATAAGTATTTTCTTTTTTGCTTTCATGGCTTACTATTTAGGAAGCACAGTTTCGCGTCCTATTGAATTATAATAAAACCCTTTTGTCCGCATTTCTTCGAGATCAAACAGATTCCGCCCGTCGAAAATTGCTGGCTGCCGAAGTGACTTGCTGACTTTGCTAAAATCAGGATTACTAAAAACCGCCCATTCTGTAGCAATTAATAAAGCGTCAGCATCTTTCAAGGCATCATACTGATTCGCAGCGTAATTGATCTTATTCCCAATAACCGACTTAACATTATCCATTGCTTCAGGATCAAAAGCAGTAACGGTGGCTCCGGCAGCTACCAATTTATCTATCAGATAAAGTGCTGGTGCTTCGCGAATATCATCAGTATCTGGCTTAAAAGCAAGTCCCCAAAGTGATAGATGTTTTCCTTTCAAATCACCGAAATAATCCTGAACTTTATCAAATAACTTCAATTTTTGCGCATCATTGACTGCTAATACAGCATCAATAATTGAAAAATTATAATTGTATTCAGCACCTGATTTTAAAAGTGCACTTACGTCTTTCGGGAAGCAACTTCCTCCGAAGCCGATACCCGGATACAAGAATCGATGCCCGATACGCGTGTCTGAACCAATGCCTTCACGTACTTTATCAACGTCAGCTCCAACACGTTCGCAAAAATTGGCGATTTCATTCATGAAAGTAATCTTAGTAGCGAGAAAGGAGTTCGCCGCATACTTGGTTAATTCAGCGGATTTTTCATCCATAATAATCAAAGGATGACCATCTCTGATGAAAGGTTGGTACAGTTCACTCAGTATTTCTTTTGCCTTTGCATCAGAAGTTCCAATCACCACGCGATCGGGATATAAGAAATCATCGACAGCAAAACCCTCGCGCAAAAACTCGGGATTAGAAACCACCGCAAAAGGAACTGTTGTTTTCGAGGCGATGGTTGAGGTCACTTTTTCAGCTGTTCCAACCGGCACCGTAGATTTGTCCACAATCACCTTGTACGAGGTCATCATTTCACCCAATTCTCCGGCAACCTGTAAAACATAACTCAAATCAGCCGACCCATCTTCTCCAGGTGGAGTAGGAAGTGCTAAAAATATAATTTCTGCTTCTTCAATTGCACCAGCCAATTCCGTCGTAAACTGCAGGCGTCCCTGGCGTACATTACGATCAAAAATCGCATCCAAATGGGGTTCGTAAATTGGGACCTCTCCATTGCGCATACGATCGACTTTTGCTTTATCGATATCAACACAAGTTACATTGTTCCCTGTCTCTGCAAAACAAGTCCCCGTAACCAACCCCACATAACCTGTTCCTACAACAGTAATATTTTTCATGACTCCAAATATGTTTTTACCGACTCACAGATGTAAGCGAGTTGATCCTCTTCCAGTTCCGTATGCATGGGAAGCGAGAATACGCGTGATGTAAGCCAATTGGTTGTAGTCAATTCTCCACAATCGGTTTGCAAATCGTCAAACATCTTTTGTCGATGAGCAGGAATAGGATAATAAATCATGGCAGGAACGTCTTTTTCTTTCAGAAAGTCTACTAAACCGTCACGATCGATATCATCTGTTAACTGCAATGTATATTGATGAAAAACGTGTTTGGTATTATCCGCACGATGTGGAATTGAAATATGCTCTAGATTTGAGAAGAACTTATCGTAATAATCTGCTGCTTTTCTTCGCGCAGCGATATAATCGTCTAAAAAGCGGAGTTTAATGTTCAATACAGCCGCCTGAATGGTATCCAGCCGCGAATTACATCCAATACGATCGTGATGATAGCGCTTGCTTTGACCGTGATTAGCTACCATTCGCAATTGGGCAGCCAAATCATCATCATTCGTCGAAATTGCTCCGCCATCTCCATAGCAACCCAGATTTTTGGAAGGAAAAAAGCTCGTACATCCAATGTGCCCGATACCTCCCGTCTTCTCCTTGGTACCATCACTGAATGTATAGTCAGATCCTATAGCCTGGGCATTGTCTTCAATGACATACAAGTTGTGCTTTTCTGCCAACTCCATGATGGCCTCCATATCACATGATTGACCGTATAGATGAACAGGGACTATCGCTTTCGTATTCGGTGTAATTGCTTTTTCTATTGCGTCTACTGAAATGTTGAACGTTCGCTCATCACAATCCACAAAAACGGGTTTGAGTCTTAATAAACCAATCACCTCCGTAGTCGCGATATAAGTGTAAGAAGGCGTGATAACCTCATCTCCGGGCTTCAATCCTATAGCCATCATGGCAATCTGGAGCGCATCCGTACCATTACCGCAGGGTATGACATGCTTAACATTAAGATAATCTTCTAAACTGGATGCAAATTCTTTGACTGCCGGACCATTGATAAATTGCGCTTTATCCATGATCTCAGCTATTGACGATTGCACCTGGGGTTTGATCTTCTCGTACTGAGACACCAAGTCAACCATTTGTATTTTCTTCATAAATTACTTATTTTCAATAATCGACTAACAAAGATAACAAACTCGCTCAATCCGCTATAGTTTATAAACAAAAAGGCACGGTGTCTTTCAACACTATGCCTTCACAATACAGGGATTACAGTCCTACTTATTCAGTCGAACTAAAATAGATCTTTGTGGAATCTTCAAACTTCAACCATAAATCGCTATTCGTTAGTCGGAGTATGCGATAATCTAAGGTGTATTTACCCGTGGTGTCTTCGTAGTTCACAAGAATACGTTCCTTGGACTCCGTGAATTCCCAGGTACCTGAAATCTGAGTAGTTCCACTGAATATTTCTCGGTAAATCGTATCTTCAAATTCCCATCGCACTTTTAAATCATCGGAAGTGAGTTGTAACTGTTCTTCCTGGGCATCGAACTTTTTGTCAATTTTCCAGACCCCTTCCACTCGTTTCTTTTTGGAGCGCAGTGAAATAGCCGGGCCTTCTTCATATTTTTTACAAGCTGCTACAATTAATGCGGCAAAAAGGGCTAATGGTATCAATTGTTTTAATTTCATAATCCTAAATTTACATTATTACAAACAACAATTTGTATCTGTTAATACATTCGATATTACGCAGCGTTTTATTGAAGGTTACACTGCCTAATCAATTTCGTTGAGTTTTTTACGCGATATGCATCATCCGGGAGATATCCAAATAGACCTATAACCCTTTGATCATCAATTAGAACCTGCGCGTACGGACGCAGGTAATGTGGCACATGCTTATCGCTCAAAAACTTACTGACTTTTTTTCGTCCCGGAGCTCCCAACGGCTGAAAAACGTCACCATTTTCCCATTTTCGGGTCCATAATTGACCTTTAACCTTGTCAGCGTCAATGTACAGCGCATTCTTCTGATAGTTGACTTCCTCAGGTGGCACGAGCGATGTGGATAATGCTTTCGATTCTTGTTGGGATGATACTATAGCCAGGTAATCCCCCTCATTCCATATTGAAAACTTTTCCGACTGAAAACAAGCTCCTTTGCTACTTTTAATGAGCTTATCAACTTCGTGAACCGGAAATTTAGACCAGTTGTGAAAAGTCAAAAAGTAGTGCTTAAACCAGTAGGGCCAAACATTCCAAGCGGCATGCTCAACCTTCACCACTTCGGATTGTTCCTCGGGAGTATAATTTTCCTGTAAGTCATTCAACACCAATTGAAAATTTTCAATACAAGCGATTACGGATTGTTCATTAAGCCCTTGTTTTTTCAGCGATGGAATAACCAGGTTGCGGTATAAATTTCGCTGATAAATGTTGGACGCATTCGATTGATCTTCGCGCCAGCTCCAATTATTTTTCTTAGCTATAGCATGCAACTCCGATTTTTTGTAAGTCAGTAAAGGTCTTACGAAGCCATCCTTGTATTTGGGCATACAAGATAACCCTTGCACCTTAGCCCCCCTTCTAAGCTGGAGAAAGAAGGTCTCCAATTGATCATCGCGGTGATGCCCAAGGCAAACGCGATCTCCGATCTCAACAAATGTGTTAAACCATGAATAGCGCAAATTACGAGCGGTTAACTGAGTGTTCTCCCTGGAGACTTCCGCTATTTCTTTGGTGTTCCATCGCTTTACTTTCACGGGAGCTCCTAATTGCCGACCTAAATTGACCACAAAATCTTCATCTTTTGCTGCGGCTTTACCACGTAGTTGAAAATTGCAATGCAACAACCCTATATGCTTTTGGGTACCAGCCATGACATGGGCAAGCACAACAGAGTCCAGTCCTCCACTGCAAGCTATCCAATAAGTTCTATCTCGATCAACTGTCATGTAGGGCCTTTTTTAGGGCATCGATCTTGATCAAACACTCTTGATACTCTTGCTCGGGATCGGACTGAATAGTTATGGCGCCACCGACCGGACAAGAAATTTCTCGCTCGAGCTCATTATACATAATACTGCGAATGATTACATTAAAATCAAAATCACCTTCAGGATCGATGTAACCTACCGTTCCCGAAAATAATCCTCTGCGGAAAGTTTCGTGTTTTTCAATCAATTGCATCGCACTCACTTTAGGTGCTCCTGTCATGCTCCCCATCGGAAAAAGCGCCTTCATGATATCAACAAAAGTAGTTTCGGTTGAAATTTCAGCACTGACTGTAGAAATAAGTTGATGAACTGTTTCAAAAGTGTACAGCCCACAAAGTTCGTCCACTTGAACGGAATTCCTTTTAGCGATCCGCGACAAATCATTTCTCACCAAATCTACGATCATTACATTTTCAGCAAGTTCCTTTTCATTGTGCATCAAGGCTTCTTTGACGCGCTCATCGTACTCTTTTGTCTCACCTCTTTTTGCCGTGCCTTTTATCGGTTGAGAAATGAGTCGCTCACCTTTTTTTTGTAAAAAACGCTCAGGACTTCCAGAAAGGAGATAATTGTGACCATTGCGGACGAAACATGAATAAGGGGCATTCGTTCTTTGGTGTAAATCCAAATAAGTAGTCCAGGGGTTAATAGAAACATTTTCCGCATAAAATTCCTGACAGTAGGTGACTTCATAAGCATTCCCCTGTTGGATTTCATCGAGAAGTGCGGTCACCTCCTGAACATACTCCGTTTTTGTAAGAGCCGCTGTTAATGCAATACCATTCCCAACTTCACGATTGAGCGGTTGGTGCAGGTCGCGTATTATCTTTGAAACAGACTGATCCTCAAACCCCTTTAAGTAACAGTAGTCACTCCCATTCAGTTCAACAACAATTTTAGGAATGCAAAAGTAAAGTTCAGGAAAATTGACGCGCAATCTATTGTCAGAAGATAATTGTTCAATTTGATTTTTAACATCATAACTTAAAAACCCGAAGCAGTATTCTCCCTTGTTTTCCTTTAAAAACGTATTCAATGCATCCAATTCACCAGTAACCTCACGCTCTGCACCAACAGCCAATAATTTTCGGCCGCGGGAATCGTTTAATAAAAAACAAATTTCATTCATCTGAAAATTACTCTAACTTTGGTGCAACGAAAATAATAAATACAAACGCTTCATGATAAAAATTCACCTTTTAGTTCTTTTTCTTGCCTTTTTCACTATCAGTTTTACACAGCAAGAGAAAACCGTAAAAATCAAAACCGACAATGGAAAGTTAATGGGAAGTCTGCTGACCCCCGAGACGAAGCAACCAACTCCGGTAGTTCTGATTATACCAGGATCGGGACCTACCGATCGCGATGGGAATAGCATGATGATTCAAGCGAATGCATATCGCTATCTTGCGCAGCAATTAGCTGAAAACGGTATTGCCAGTTTGCGCTACGATAAAAGAGGTATTGGCGAAAGTAGTAAGGCTAAACTTGAAGAAGATGAGCTGCGTTTTGAAACAATGATGAACGATGTCATTCACGGCATTGAATACCTCAAAAAAAAGCACGAATTCAAATCAATTGTGCTATTAGGCCATTCACAAGGTTCGCTTTTGGGAATACTTGCAGCGCAAAAAGAACCAGTCAATGGATTTATTTCAGTTGCAGGTGCTGGTCGCTCCATAGATCATATTCTTCTCGATCAAATCGAGGCGCAATCTCCCAATTACAAAACAGAATCAAAAAAAATACTCGATTCGCTCAAAAAAGGAAAATTAGTAGAAGATTTTTCACCGGCACTTCAATCTATATTTCGAAAAAGCATTCAGCCGTTCCTAATTTCATGGATTAAATACGATCCCGTTAAGGAAATCAGTAAAATTGAAATACCCCGACTTATAATTCAAGGGGGACACGACATACAAGTTTCCTCTAAAGAGGCTGATCTATTGAGTAAGCAAACAAATTCAGATGCCGTGATTATAGAAGATATGAATCATGTACTCAAAAAGGCTCCTGCTGAAAGACAAGAGAATATCAAAACATACTATAATCCAGATTTACCACTTCATGAGGAATTGACGCCTTTCCTGGTATCCTTCATTCAGAACCTATAATAACAAAAAGGAGTTAATATTTGTCGTCGATCGTTAGTGAATACTTCAGAGCAATAGAAATTCGCTCTTCATAGACAACCTTATTAGATCCTGGCTGCTCCAGCTCACCAGTTGATATAGGTATTCTAGCTTCAAGTGCAGCTCTTTTTAATGAAAAGTTGTGAGTATAATTTTCTTTAGTAAGCACTAAAGTTCAATATTTCAGTGCGTTTTTATATTTTCTCAAAAATGTTCTTTACATTTGGTAAGGATTAAATTAAAACACAAATTATGAGAAAGAGAATCGTATTTTTTTTAGCAGTAGGATCAATGGTAGCATTAGCTGCGTGTAAAAAGGATTATAATTGCACGTGCAAGTCAGGAGGCTTTGCTATTGACGCTGAAACATATGAGCAAGTTACAAAAAGTGATGCTGAAAGTCGTTGTTCAGATTATGAAGAAGATGTTCAAAACTCAGGTGGATCAGGGGTTACTTGCTCCATTAATGAAGCTGAGTAACTACCCTACCAGTTGAATTTATTGAAACTGCCCCCTACTGAGGTGGCAGTTTTTTTCTTTATGCTTATCCCTTCTAAAATCTAGCGTTAACAACACTACTTTATTCAGGCCGATATTCTCCTTCTATTTAAGCAAATACTAACGTAGTGAAATATACTTATCGAATCCGCTGATTCCCCAATTCGCTCAGTTGATATCGGAACATAAATTCTATTCCGCCACGTCCTCGAGAGGTCGGTGTGAGTGATGATAAGTTGATATCATAAGACAGACCGAAACTAAAATCTTCGTAATGTACTAGTAATTTGCTCACCAGAGCATCCCGGAAACGGTAGAAAAATCCGTAAGCAACAGCAAAATTACTTTTGAGTTGTGTTCGATCACTGCCACCAGAAAAAGCGTGCTCAAAATAACTTCCTGCTAAAATCTCCCGATGGCCACCCTGCTGCTGGTAATATATACCTGGCTTCATCTTCCACTTGGGATTACTCATGTAAAATGTAGATCGCACAAACCCAGAAAAACGCATTTTCAAGTCATCCTGTCCTCCAACCAAAAAAGTGCTCTCTGGCTGATTCATGTGATAAGCAGCAAGTCCTGCAGTAATTTTGTAACCATTTCCACGCATCGCGCTACTTCGCGTCATTTTATCTAATTGATAAACAACTCCAGCACTCGCATCCAGGTGTCCGTATTGCTGTCGATCAAACGACTCCCCGCTCGCCCACGTATTGTCAAATCCATTTCCATTATATTGCATTGACCAAGTACCATCCATATTTCCTATGCCACGCTGACCATAGCCTATTTGCATCCCTAAACCTAGTTTGCTCTGCCGTGTTACGGGCAAATGATAAGCAATATTAGCGTTCACGTTAGACTGCGTAAATTGAGCATCTCCTGCCACATCACGAAAAAAATTAATTCCTCCTGCCAGATAACCACCATTTCGTTTAAAGGGCTCAAAGCGCATATCAAAAGAGGCGCCCATCGTACTGTATGGTGCTGAAAAACTGTTCCACTGCGAGCGATAATTAACGAGTCCCCGAATTTTTCCATCAGCTCCTGCAAGTGCCGGATTTACAGTTAAAGGAGCGTATCGCATCTGAGAAAAGTGAATATCCTGTCCAACGGCTGAAGCGCCTATAGTAATTATTGTCAGTAAAGTAAAAAAACTTTTCATACGTGTGTGCTTTCAATAGTGCTTACCCAATACACTCATGAAGACGATAAAGATATTAAAATGGTTGACTATAAGTAACAAAAACGTTGTAAACCGATCATGTTTTGTTTTTTCGAACTTGAATTCAATAAAAAAGGCGCCCCTCTTGGGAAGCGCCTTAATGTGCTATATGGTGTACAAAAACTAATCTTCTTTTTCCTCAGCTTCTTCACCTTCACCTTCTTCTTCGCCCTCTTCGCCTTCTTCATCTTCGTCTTCATCCAAATCATCATCAACGGCTCCACGAGCAGTTTTGACTGAGACAACGACTGCGTCTGGTGCGTGTAAGAGCTGAACACCTGGAATTTCAATATCCCGAATACGAATAGACATTCCAATTCGCAATGGTGTAATGTCTAACTCGACTGTTTCAGGCAGGTCTTTTGGTAAACCCTGTACCTTCAATCGTCGGAAAATCGTTTGCAAACGACCTCCATTCAAGACACCTTTTGATCGTCCTGTAATCCGAACAGGTATTCCTAACTTTACAGGCTTATTATCCTCCAATTCAAGGAAATCAACGTGCAATGGCTTATCAGTCACAGGGTGCATTTGCAATTCCTGAATGATCGCCTTCGTTTTTTTACCGTCGATATCCAATTCGATTTGATAAACATCTGGAGAGAATATTAATTTCTCCATATCTACATCACGTACGGAGAAATAAGCTTGTTCTCCTGAACCGTAAAGTACACAAGGTACGCGACCGCTGTTACGAACGGCTTTAGCGTCCTTCTTCCCTACGTTCGCTCTCGGCGAACCGCTCAATTGTACTGTTTTCA
>CAYFTH010000050.1:0-20199 GCA_964346075.1 uncultured Fluviicola sp.
GTTCAAACAACTGTTAAGATAATTGATCGGATTGAAGAGCGGGTATCGCGTGAGAAATATGTAAACACTTCTGAGCTGCAACAAGTTCTACGTGATGAAATTGCAGCATTGTTAGAAGAAAATAATACGAGCGATACAGATTATGAAATTCCTGACCACGGTGATGATCCTCACGTGATTATGGTGGTTGGTGTCAATGGTGTTGGTAAAACAACCACGATTGGTAAGTTGGCCTACCAATTTAAGCAAATGGGTAAAAATGTCGTGCTCGGTGCTGCCGATACTTTTCGTGCAGCCGCTGTCGAACAATTGATTATTTGGTCCGAACGTGTAGGAGTTCCTATCGTACAACAAGGTATGCAGGCTGACCCTGCTTCTGTTGCCTTTGATACCCTTCAGGCCGCGAAATCCAAAGGTGCTGATGTCGCTATCATTGATACGGCTGGTAGACTCCATAACAAGGTGAATTTGATGAATGAATTGAGTAAGATCAAGCGTGTGATGAACAAAGTGGTACCAGACGCACCTCATGAAATCTTATTGGTTCTCGATGGCTCAACAGGTCAAAACGCATTCGAACAAGCTAAACAGTTTGCTGCAGCTACCGAGATCAATGCGATGGCTATCACAAAACTCGACGGTACTGCCAAGGGAGGTGTAGTCATTGGAATTTCCGATCAAATGAAAATACCTGTTAAATATATCGGTGTTGGAGAGCAGATGACCGATCTTCAACCTTTTAATAAACGTGTTTTTGTCGATTCGCTTTTTGGCGAATAGTATTAATCAATCGGACCGTCAGCAGGAGGGTCCACAATATTAAAGTGAATTTATTTATGAAAAAATTTTTGTTTTTAGTAGCCGGAATGACATTTTTTGGTTGTGATCAACCTCCAGAAAGTGCTTGTGAAATTGATTTAGATAATTCCGAACATCGTATTTCTTATGCGCTTGGTGCAGACATGGCCTCGACGTTCTCAAATATACCTGAGAATGTATACAACGATCTAAAACTCGACGCTGTGGAGAATGGCTTTTACGAAATGCTTACTGATGAAGCGGGTAATACTGACGATTGTCGCGATGTGCTGCAAAAAGCATTATCGCAGTCCAAGGGTATCGATACCACTCAAAATAATTTTGAGGAAATTTCTCATTGTTATGGATCTATGTTTGGGGAGATGTTACGAAAATCACTGACTTCAAAAAATGCGATGGAAAGAGTGGATCTCAACATCGCTAAGTGTGGTTTTTCGAGTGCATTACACAAAAACGATACGCTTATTCCTTTGAAAGAGCGACAGAAAATGATCGCGAACTTTAATGACGATCTGAATTTGATGGCTGGAAAAGAATTTATGGTTCAGAAAACTGAAGAATATGCAGCCTCAACAAAGGATGAAGGATATGTTTTAGTGAAAAACGAAGCTGGTAATGGTGAGAAAATTGACCTCGGAAAAGAGTATGAAATAAAATATACGATGACAAATATTGTGGGGGATACAATTATTTCTACAATCACTGATCCCAAGTTAAGCGACAAAGCTAACGCGCAAGTTGTAAATGCCGAAGACGTAGTATTTCCCGAAGCATGGAAGTTAGCAGCAGAAGAAATGGAAGTGGAAGGTGATTATACGATTTACGCACCTCATGATATTGCTTTTGGTGAAGAAGGCTTAATGCGTCCCAATAATAACGGGTACGTTGTTCCTCCTAATTCTGCGATCGTAATTCACTCTAAGGTACTTGGTCAATATCCGTTGAATAGCCGAATTAAAGAGCGCGGTAGAAAAATGATCGAAAAAGCGAAACAAGAGCCGAATACTAAAGTTGGTGCTTCGGGTTACGTATTGACAACTCTTGAAGAGGGAGATGGGCCAAAAGTAAAACCGGGAAGTGACGTTCAAGCGCATTACATCCTCAAAAATTCCAAAGGTGAAATGATCGAAAATAGTTACATGTCCTCCATGCAGAACAATAAACCTGCACCTTCATTCTCTTTGAAAGGAGTTGTAGACGGGTGGAAGAAGGCCGTACCGGAAATGCGTAAAGGTGGTCGTTACAAATTAGTCCTTCCGTATGATATTGCCTATGGAGAGTCAGGTAACCAAGGTATTGCTCCTTATGAGACGCTGGAGTTTGAGATGGAAATTCTCGATTTTGGAGAGCCTGGATCACTTGTGCAGCCGCGCCAGCAACGAGGTGGGGGGCAGCAACAAATCTCACAAGAACAGCTTAAACAACTACAGCAGCAAATGCAACAGCAACAACAGTAAGCTGATGCTCGATGTAGGTAATTCTCACGTACAAAAGGTTCAATGCACATTCGGAGGCATTGGACCTTTTTCTTTTGATATCATCCGCGATGATCTTATTGACCCTGTCATATCTGGAAATAAGTGGCGCAAACTTAAGTATAATGTGGAGAAAGCAATACACAATAAAAACGAAGGAATACTCACCTTTGGTGGTGCATTTTCGAATCATTTGATTGCTACGGCGAAAGCTGGCTTTAACCATGGTTTGAAGACGGTTGGAGTTGTAAGGGGGGAAGAACTTCACACGCAATCGAACGCTATTTTAAAAGCGTGCACTGATTTCGGAATGCACCTTGAGTTTATTTCGAGAGCGGTATATCGTCGTCGAAACGAAAAAGCATTTTTAGCCGATTGGCATACACGATTTCCAAATTACTGGTTTGTTCCTGAAGGAGGAGCAAACTTTTATGGAGCCATTGGGTGTCAGGAAATCATGAAGACTGCAGGTCAACAATACGACCATGTTTATGTGGCAGCTGGTACAGGAACCACGGCTGCTGGGATACTTTCAGCTACACATCAAGGAACCCAAGTTCATGCTGTATCTGTATTAAAAGGTGATTTTTTGAATGAAGAAATTTCAAAACTTTTGTGGTATATGCTTGCTAATGAAGAGGCCGTGAATTTATACATGGATCGTTTGGAATTGAATACCACTTCACATTTTGGTGGTTATAGTAAAACAAAACCTGAATTGTTCCGATTGATTCGCTCTTTTTACGAAGAGACAGGAATTCCATTAGAACCGGTCTACACCGGAAAGGCGCTTCATGCGCTTCATACAGATTATTGTAACAACAAGATCCATCAAGATAATCGCGTGCTATTTGTTCACTCGGGTGGATTAATAGGGGGTAAAAGCTTCGCTGAACAATTGCCATTTTTAGTGGATCGCTAATACCATTTGAAGATAAGATGAATGAACTGATCATTTGATTCTCAAGTCCAATATCAAGTCCAGTATCAAGTCGAATATCAAGTCGAAAACCGAGGCGAATATCGAGGCGATGATCGAGCGGAGTCGAGATAGAGCCGAGATAGAGCCGAGATAGAGCCACCATTCACAGTTACTTTTCATAAGTTTCAATATGCATACATTGATCTATTTAACCTGTAGATAGAAGCGCCTTTATTGATCTGTTTCGCACATTGAGTTATGCCTGTAAGAACAAGAGTGCACAATAAACAGGAATCTGTTACGTTATTGAAGGTATACATGGATCTTGTTTATCATGTATAATTACGCTGTCGTCTGCAAGCGACAGTGAATTGAACCCCATAAAAACCGTGTTATGAATAGAGTAAACCCCATTTATCATCACACTCGGAAGATGCTCGCTGAAGAGCAGAAGTGTATTGCCTTAGCAAAAAATGATCCGCGCCATTTTGCACCGTTGTACGAAAAATATCATGAACAAATTTTTCGTTATATCAATCAGCGGATGGATGATCAGGATTTGGCTTTTGACGTTACATCACAAGTCTTTTTGAAAGCCATTAAGAATATCCATAAATTTGAATTTCGTGGAGTCCCTCTGGGCTCTTGGTTGTATCGTATCGCCAAAAGTGAACTCAATCAAGCATTTCGAAATAGAAGAGCGAAACGAACAATCAACATTGATGAAACACACGTGGCTACGTTTATGGAAGTCTTCCAACAAGAAGAGAGTCGCCGCAATCGTGATCGTTTGTTTAAAGCGCTCGGAGAAATGCGAGAAACAGACTTGCAATTGATTGAATTGCGCTATTTTGAAGAAAGGCCATACCGTGAAGTTGGGGAAATCCTTTCCATCAAAGAAAATAATGCAAAAGTTAAAACGTTTCGAGCACTTGAACGATTGAAGCTTTTGTTCTATAAAAATAAACGGGAATGAGTAAAAGAAAAGTGATTTTAAACCCAACAGAACTTTCTTCGCGTTCGATCAAAGAGCGCGAAGATTTTGATCAATTACTAGAGCAGTACGCCCGGTCTAAAAACCCCTACTTTTCACGTATTGTATTTTGGGGTACTGTAGGAGGCGCTGTTGTTGCGGGTTTCTTGATTTGTGTGAATATCGCGAAAATTACATGAATTGTAAATAACGTATGCCTTGAAGTTACTCTTAACCTCGATAAGCCGTATTGAACGAAGACTTTAAAAGAGCAATAATGTTTGCATGGCGAACCTTACAAAACGAGCTATTTTATTATTAAAATTCAGGAAATTGAATCAATTACTGAGCGTGAATCATCTGAATTCATTGATTGTTTGTTACAATGTGCATTAAAGACTTTTATATTTCATTAGATTTGTAATGAACATTTAATTTAATAAACGTAACGTATGAAAAGGTTCATAGTGCTATTTTCCGCTTTAAGTTTAAGCTCTCTAATCACTGCACAGGTAACTATTTTAGAGGAAAATTTTGATGCGAATGCCCTACCGGCAAATTGGAAAATTGTTGATAATGACAATCATACTCCAGCAGCTGATGTAAACGAGTATACAGCAGCCTGGATCATCAAAGAGGATCCGTTAAACGCTGGCAATAACGTCGCTTCAAGTACTTCTTATTTTGACCCTGTCGATCGCGCTGACCGCTGGTTAATTACTCCTCAGTTCACCTTGGGGAATTCGGGAAACTACATTTCCTGGAAGGGTTTGTCTGCTGATCCTTCTTTTCCGGATGCTTATAAGGTTGTAATATCGACAACAACGAATAACATTTCAGCCTTTGAAGATACATTGATGATTGTAAACGACGAATCCCCTGAATGGACATCTCATCTGAAAAATTTGGAGCAATATGCGAATCAGTCGATATATCTGGCCTTTGTGAATACAACATTCGATGGGTTTAAATTATTTCTGGATAGTGTCAATATTCGTGAACAAGATCCGTTGGGGGTAAAAGAGGAAGAAAAACTAGCGCTGGAACTTTTTCCGAACCCCGTTCAAAATAAATTGACGCTGAAAACTGAGAAAAACGTAACTGCCATCTCTCTGTATTCACCGTTAGGCAGACGTGTTGCCAGCAAGGATGAGTGCAATCACAATAAGATCGAACTCAATTTGTCAGGGATGCCAAAGGGCGTATATACCGTTGAAATACAAATCAATCATAGAGCGATCGAAAGAAGAAAAGTTGTGAAGAGATAATCTTTCTTGATGAATACTGTTGTCTAAATTTAATTTTTGACGTCGGAACCGTTCCAGAGCAAGTTTAAAATTAAATTTACGATGTTCTATTGTGTCTTTCCTTCCTTTTTCAGTTGCATTAATACGGAGAATGCAGCATCAATATCGTCAGAATGAACGACTACAGTGAATTCATTAGAAGTTGAAACGACTTCAACGATATTAATTCCCTCCCAAGCTAAGTGCTTCAATATAAAGTAATAGATTCCAGATATCTCGGTGTTTACGGTGGGTAGCTTAATGGTAATTGAGGCCAGATCTGGAGTATGCGATTTTAATTGCTCGTTGGCAAAAACCTCCTCCAGCTGTTCTTTTACAGAAACACTTGTAATAATCGTTGATTCACCTACACCGTGACAGAAGGTATAAAATGGGTCTTGCTCATCGTTGAGCAGCTTCATCATCTCTGCCTGTCGCAAGGTCAGAGTAGGGGAGTTCTCATAGGTAAAATCTTCGAGATCGCTTCTAACGAGAAAATCACCCAGTGTACCCATGAAATTTTTAATCTTTAGATTAATGCGGTGATAGTAGCCCGGAGACATGCGTTTGATAGACATGATAACGGCTCCTTCCTTGACTGGTTTTTTTAATAAATCTTCGATTTCAGGTTTGATTTTTCGTGCCAAAGCTGAAACATTTATTAAATTCTCGGTTAACGCTTCTCGCAAGAATGGGGAGCGATTGATAATCTGTTCTGTAACTTTACCTATGGAAGACATTTATAACTTCAAATTTTTAAATGAATGTTGCAAAATTAACAATATTCTATTCATATGAAGAAGAAGAATAGTAAAAGTTGAGTCATTAACGGTATAAAAGACGTTTACGACCAGATAACATTGACGGTAATTCAAAGTATATATGGAAATCCTGAAATAATTACGTTGATTAATGATAGACCTGTGATGAAGGGGCGGGGCCTGGCACAAAAAAAGGGGAATAAAATCCCCTTTCAACCAGGCGCAGCTTTTTGAATACGCTCTAATTTACATTTCTGAACTAATCTCGAATCAGTTGATAACCTGGAAATTTCTGTGGATTATAAACAAACTTAGCATCTGATACGGATTTATTCTCCTCGAACGATTCGATGATGTACGTTTGTTTAGTGCCATCTTTTGTTTTGGCAATCACACCTTTAAGGTCGTTGTTGTTTTTGCCTATATACAACTGAATGGTGTGATAGTTAACTTCACTTGGATTCACTGGAAAAAGTTTGATCTCATGCACAGGTGCACCTTTATAAGTAGTGGACTGAACGTACTTACTCTTAAATCCCTCTTCCCATATTGTCATGAGTTTTTTCGGGTTCATGCTCTCGTCATCATCGTAATTCACCGCACTTTGATAAGTTACCTTTTCTTCTTTTACGACTGTCCAGTTTTTAACATTATTTGAAATGAGGACATTCTTCCCAAGGGAGGCGTAATATTTTTCACCCTTCACATATCCGAAGCCCTTCTGTTTGCTGTTTTCTCCGGTAGCATCATTTTTAATTTGCATTGTGAATTCCATATAAAATGACTCCATTTGTTTTATTTCACTCGACATTTTTTCCAGAATTTCTTCTGATTTTTTATCAGATTGAGCGCTGGTTATTCCCGTGATCAAAAGTATTGCAAAAAGTAAATATTTCATGTTATTTTGTTTTGATAGATTGTTGCACAAACTGTGCCAAAATTAAGCATTTTATATTGTTCGTTATTGGTGTTAACAACTTTATAACGTTGTGAAGCTGCTTAAATACTTACATAAGTCCTTTGTTCTTCAAATACTCGTCGAGTGCCATTTCATCAGGGATTAAAACTTCTCTTGCTTTACTGCCTTTCGAGGGACCTACAATGTTGTGATCTTCCAATTGATCAACGATTCTTCCTGCACGATTATAGCCCAGTTTTAGTTTGCGCTGCAATAAACTCGCTGAACCTTGCTGATGTATAACAAGAATCCGTGCAGCTTCTACAAAATTGGCATCAAGTTCATCCGTACTTCCAGCGCCTCCTCCGCTGTCATTGTCACTGCTGCTGTACTCGGGTAGTTCCATGGCTTCAGGATAAGATCGCTGTTCACCAATAAAGTTACAAACATCTTCAACTTCAGGTGTATCTACGAAACCACATTGGAGGCGAACCATGTCGTTTCCAGTTGATATGAGCATATCCCCTTTTCCGATCAATTGATCAGCTCCAGAGTTGTCCAAAATGGTGCGCGAGTCAACTTTTGAAAGGACTCTAAAAGCGATTCGAGCAGGGAAATTAGCTTTAATCATCCCCGTAATGACGTTCACAGAAGGTCGTTGTGTTGCTACAATTAAATGTATACCGATGGCTCTGGATAATTGAGCCAATCTTGCAATTGGATGTTCAACTTCTTTACCTGCGGTCATAATCAAATCTGAGAACTCATCAATCAATACAACAATGTATGGCATGTAACGGTGGCCTTTCTCGGGATTAAGTTTGCGCTGAACGAACTTCTTATTGTAATCTTTTATATTTCGGGTTCCGGCTTGCTTAAGTAACTCATAGCGTTCATCCATTTCGATACATAAAGAATTGAGCGTATTCACCACCTTCGAGGTATCGGTAATAATCGGTTCTTCTTCATCTGGTAGTTTGGCGAGAAAATGTTTCTCAATCTTGTTAAACAGTGTGAGCTCGACTTTTTTCGGATCTATCAACACGAATTTCACCTGTGCCGGATGTTTTTTGTAAAGCATGGACACCAAAATGGCGTTTAATCCTACCGATTTACCTTGTCCGGTAGCTCCCGCAACTAGTAAATGCGGCATTTTTACCAAGTCGAAGGTGTACGTCTCGTTAGTGATTGTTTTTCCAAGTACGATAGGCAACTCAAAATCGGAATTCTGAAATTTTTCTGATGCAATGAGTGATCGCATACTCACAATTTCAGGGTTGCTATTCGGAACCTCTATACCAATTGTTCCTTTTCCTGGAATTGGAGCGATGATACGAATGCCCAGTGCAGCGAGACTTAAGGCGATATCATCTTCGAGATTTTTGATTTTAGAGATCCGGACGCCTGGCGCGGGCACAATTTCATAAAGTGTTACCGTGGGACCTATCGTCGCTTTAATTTTCGATATTTCAATCTTATAATTAGAAAGAGTCTCGACAATTTTATTCTTGTTCGTTTCCAGTTCATCTTTACTTACCCCCGAATTATTCGATTCGAACTTTTGTAGTAAATCAATCGGTGGTAAAGTATACTTGGCCAAGTCTAATTTGGGATCATAAGTGCCAAAATCTTCAACTTTTTTGTTGACGTCATCGTCTGATAATTCTTTTTCTTCTTTTGCAATTTCAACGGAAAATTCATCACTGTCATCCGGCAAATCTTCCTGACTTTCCTTCGTTTTACTGGAGTCATCACCTGATTGTTCTTGTGCTTGATCAGCTACTTGCTCATCAGCATCGGCTTCTTGCTCTAATTCATCTTCAGATTTATCGTGATCGTCATCAAATTTTACCTCGACGGGTTCTTTTTCACTTTCCACCTCTTCATCGTCGATGGTGTTAACGATATGAACATCTGCCATTTCCGAAGATTTTTCAGCCGCAGCATCTTTTGCTGTCGATCCAAAATAGCGCAAATAAATTTGCTGGAAATCAGGATTAAAGAAAGCCACGATCCCCACAAATAAGAGTACCAATACCAAAGCAAAAGCTCCAAATCCACCAAGCGTTACACTCAGCCAGCGCTGCATGGTATAGCCAAAAACACCGCCTAAGTAGCTGACTTGATCAGCGAAAAGACCAAAAAATATAGAGAACCAGATAATCCCTACTGCTGTAATTAAAAAAGTACGTCGTAGTGGAACGAGTCTGATATTGAGCAGTAAACGTATTCCAAGAATAAAGGTCAGAAAGCTAAAAGCAAAAGAAGCAATACCGAACCAGCTGTAAATAAAGAGATGAGCAATCCACGCTCCAAATTTGCCCAGCCAATTCTCCACAGATACGCCGAGATCACCAAAAATAAAATCGAAAAAGGTATTGTTAATAATCAGGTCTTGATCCGCGCGCCACGTGAAAAGATAAGACACAAAAGCGATAAACAAATAAACGGATAATAGCAGAAAAAGTGTACCTGAAATTGATTTCGCTTTTCGGCGATCAACTCTATCGTACAATGACTGGGCTGAAAAATCCTTCTTTTTCCTTTTCTTGCTGGATTTTTCTTTCTTGCCTTTGCCTTTTTCTTTTAATACATTTCCTTTTGCCATAATACTGACCAAATTATTCTACGAAGATAATGATACCACGCCTGGAAAAATCTATTGCAAGTTTGGTGTTTCCACAGCCCTTTGTTAGTTCTTTTGAAGAAGTTCGATAAATTCATCGAGACTGATGATCTCATGGTCGGATGGTATACCAAATCGATCGCGGTCGATGGGCTTTTCTTCAATTTCGATCAATTTATATTCAATCCAAACGCCGTTCGAAAAAATACTGTACTTAACGGGCAGCCCGGGTATTCCTTTCAATGCATTCGAGTACTTAGCAGGCACCTCGGCCAGATAATTCACAACAAATGTAGTGTCTTGATCGTGATCTGTCACTTTCGCACGCTGCGCTTTCCGACCAGCAATTTTATCATGTCCCCATTTATTTTCAAAAGAATATTTGTTATCGGCTGTTGCCGTGTCGGGTTTCGTTTGTATAGCTACTTTTCTGGTGGGTAGATCCATTAAAATGTAAGCCTTGTTTTTTGGAATATGTTTAATATAGGTCTGCCCACCAATTGGTGAGTGACTGTCAATACGTAACATGGAATCCATGGCGTAGACGACCTGGTAATTGGTACTGTCCTGATTGGTCGGATTATCGAGAGGGGAAGTGATTTTATAGACTAACTTGCCCTCAAACTCTGAATTCGATGATTTCTTCATTCCACAAGAGGAGAGCAATAGAAGCAAAACAGCCAGTGAACAGGAGAGAAATTGGGTGCCAGGAATAGTGAGTGCGAAAAGTGAAATGCGATGAATCATGAACTCTCTTTAATTATAAAACGATTTTGTTGTTTTGTGTTACGAAAGTAATAGAAATTATTGTCATTTTAGATGTGTCAATTTCAAAAGATAATAATTCAATAATCCAACTATTCTGCTTCTCCTCCTTGAAATATCAATGTGAACGCGTTGCGCGAACGAGCACTCGTGAATAATTGAGTAAGCCACCAGTTAATACAGTGGTTTTTTATAATTTTGTACGTTTGAAAGAAAAGCAAAAATCAAAAATTATGTCGAAATCAATCGCATTTGTAATTAATGATTCAGAAATATCAGCAGGAACCCGTGGAGCAAGTCTTGGTCCGGGAGCGATGCGCGTAGTTGATCACAATGAAAAAGAATTTCTATTCGGGAAATACCCGAATGTTTTTGTTAAAACGGAAAATCATTTGTTGGATCAACCGACGGACCTCGTTTGGGGTAAACGCGCTGATGGTCTTGCAACAGTGTACGAAAGCGTAGCTCACACTGTAGAAGAACAGCGCAGTTTAAATGATTTTGTCGTTGTAGTGGCAGCTGATCATGGTTCTGCCGGAGGTACAATTGCCGGCTTGAAGATGGCCAACCCCGATTTCCGGTTGGGTGTGCTATGGATTGATGCGCACGGAGATTTACACACGCCGTACACTACTCCTACTGGAAATATGCACGGAATGCCTTTAGCAACGGCGTTAAATGAAGATAACCTCGAGTCCAAGCAAAACGACCCGAAAAAGGAAACGGTCAAGTTCTGGAATCAGATGAAAAATGTAGGAGGTATAGCACCGAAAGTTCAGGCTGAAGATCTTGCTTTTATTGGTTTGCGCGATCTGGAAGAACCAGAGGTGGAACTTATGGAGCGTAAAGGGATTAAAAATATCGCCGTTAAAGAACTCCGTGAAGTCGGTGTGAAGGCAATTATTGACCGACTGGAAAAGAAATTTGCTGATTGTGACGAGATCTATTTGTCTTTCGATGTTGATTCTATGGATCCTAAAATCGTATCCCATGGAACGGGTACTCCTGTTGAT
Source organism: uncultured Fluviicola sp. (assembly GCA_964346075.1). Classification (GTDB taxonomy): domain Bacteria; phylum Bacteroidota; class Bacteroidia; order Flavobacteriales_D; family Crocinitomicaceae; genus Brumimicrobium. The sequence continues at coordinate 11,539 of CAYFTH010000050.1, forward strand.
GATGGTTTGTCACCTGAAGAATCACGCACGTTATTGAAGCATTTTGCGGCTCATCCTAAAGTGAAATGTATTGAATTTGTAGAGGTGAATCCTTGTTTGGATGAAAAGACAAATCGAATGGCAGAAGTAGCCTATGATTTAATGAAAGATGTAGTTAAAACAGCTGAGAAATAAGCGCACTAACATTATCAATGGAAGAAAAAATAAAACAGCTCTTACTGAGCAATGCCAATGCAGTTTTTGGGAAGGAAATTGCCGAAGAACAGGTTCAATTTCAGAAAACACGCAAGGACGTATCGGGTGATTTAACACTTGTGACATTTCCTTTTGTCAAGATGTTAAAAACCTCACCTGAAAAAGCGGGTGAAAAAATTGGTGCTTTTTTGAAAGAACAATTACACGAAATCGAAGAATACAGTGTAATAAAAGGTTTCTTGAATATTGTTTTAAATGACCAGTTCTGGGTCAGCACACTTCGGGACCTTCACAATGATGATGATTACGGTAACGCCAAAACCCCTTCAGGAAAGACTTCAATGGTTGAGTATTCTTCTCCGAATACTAACAAACCACTACATTTAGGACACTTGAGAAATATTTTTCTCGGTTATTCTGTCGCTCAAATTTTGAAAGCGAATGGAGATGCCGTGGTCAAAACGCAAATTATTAATGATCGCGGTATCCATATTTGCAAAAGTATGGTGGCCTGGCAACAATTTGCTCCTGTGGATGATAAAGGGAATCGAGAAACGCCTAAATCCTCTGGTATTAAAGGCGATCATTTTGTCGGTAAGTACTATATCGAATTCGATAAGCAAGTAACACAACAAGGTTTTGATTTAGCCTCTTCCTGGAAAAAAGATGATTATTCAGCATGTAATGATGAAATAAAAGAGAAGCTGGAAGGGCTTTTTGCGGCTTATGAGCGAGAAGAAGATACTAAAAAGCAAACCAAAATATATCGTAAGATTGCTGGAATGGCAACTGATCAAACCGAATTGACACGAGCGGCAAAAGAGATGCTGATTAAGTGGGAAGCGCGCGATCCTGAAGTCTATTTGTTGTGGAATACAATGAACGGCTGGGTTTATGAAGGATTTGATAAATCTTATGACCGCATGGGCGTTGATTTCGATAAGCTGTATTATGAGTCGGATACTTTTTTAATAGGTAAGGACATCATTGAAGAGGGATTACAAAAGGATGTTTTTTTCAAAAAAGATGACGGTTCCGTTTGGGCCGATCTCACTGACGAGGGGCTCGACGAAAAATTAGTGTTGCGAGCAGATGGTACCGCGGTATATATGACACAGGATATCGGAACAGCTATCGATCGGTTTAAAGATTTTCCTTCCCTGGATCGCATCATTTATACTGTGGGAAATGAGCAGGATTACCATTTCCAGGTACTTTTTCTTATTTTAAAGAAGCTGGGGTACGACTGGGCGAAGCAGTGTTACCACCTTTCTTACGGTATGGTGGATTTACCCGATGGTAAAATGAAGTCACGAGAGGGGCGTGTCGTTGACGCTGATGATATCATGGAAGAAGTAGTGGAAATGGCTACTGCGAGTACCAGGGAACGTGGACATTTGGACGGTATGTCAGAAAAAGACCGGAAAGATCTATACGAAATGATTGGCCTAGGCGGTCTCAAATACTTTCTGTTGAAAGTCGATCCCAGGAAACGCATGAAATTTGATCCTAACGAGTCGATTGAATTAAACGGAAATACTGGTCCTTTTATTCAGTATGCACATGCTCGAATTCAATCCCTGTTGAATAAAGTTGCTTTCGATGAAGCGGGAGCAATAAAAATAAATGCACCCGAAAAAGAAATTATCAAACAGCTTTCGGAATATCCAACGGTTGTGAAAGAGGCAGGTGAAAACTTTAGTCCTGCACTGATTGCAAATTATACCTATGAACTCGTGAAATCTTTTAATGGTTTTTACCAGCAGTATAGCGTTATTAATGAAACGGATGAAGCGTTGAAAAATGCACGTATTGTACTCAGTATAAATGTCGGAAAAGTCATTGCATCTGCGATGAAGTTACTGGGAATAGATGTGCCAAACAGAATGTAGAACTTATGAATATTATTCTCCACGATCTCGATTTACATTTGAATTTTGCCCCACTTTCATTAACCCGTCCCATCGGCAACTTGAGAATGGGGATCTGGACGAACGATGAGCGATGGAAAGTTTTGGTAGATAAAGCTCAAGTTTCCTATGCCACTGAGGAATATCTTCAGGAGAAGTTTCCACTTCATGAGGAGAATGATAATTGTTGGATCAATGCTTCTGTCATTCCTAATATGGAAATTGCCGATAAGGTTACTGAACTCAAAGTTGGCGAGGCATTGTTTGTAGACGATGTATTTGTGGCGTTGCGTGCTCAGGAATTTGACTTGTCCAACGCTCAACGTATCGATGAATCCATAGAACAGTTTATTCAGATTACAGAAAGGTGGCACCTCTATCAAAAAAATGAAGCTGTACTTTGTCAGGATTTTGAAAGTGTAAAAGTTCATCATGATGGGTTTAATTGCAGTAAAACGAACACTATCATCGGTCCTCGCGAAAATTTGTTTATTGATGAAGGTGCGATCGTCGAAGGTGCGACTATCAATGTCAGTACTGGACCTGTTTACGTGGGACCTCGTGCAGAGATAATGGAAGGATCTGTTATCCGGGGTCCTTTAGCAATGGCTTCTCATTCTGTTCTTAAACTTTCAGCTAAAGTTTACGGGGCTACCTCGATAGGTCACTATTGTAAAGTTGGAGGTGAAGTCAATAACGTCGTGTTTCAAGCTTATTCGAATAAAGGACATGATGGGTTTATAGGAAATTCTGTCATCGGAGAGTGGTGCAATATCGGTGCAGATACAAATAGTTCTAATTTGAAAAATAATTATGGTGTTGTGAAAACTTATGATTTTCGTACGCGTCAGATGGAGCAGACAGATGTTCAATTCATGGGACTTTTTATGGGAGATCATTCCAAAACCGCCATTAATACGATGTTGAATACGGCGACAGTAATTGGAGTGTCAAGTACCCTTTTCTCCGCTGGTTTTCCTCCCAAATATATACCTAATTTCTCCTGGGGGGGCGGAAAGGAAGCCCCGGTTTATGAATTCGATAGAGCAGTAGAGTCAGCTAACAACATGATGGTACGACGCAGCAAGGAAATAACACCGGGTGATTTACGTATCTTCAAGGAACTGTATCCATCCGACACTAACGGATCATCATAACCTTCAAAATCGGACATTATTTCCGAACTAACGCTGTGGCATGAGGATTGACCTATTAGAGGATGTACGATAGCGCATCAATTTTTGTGCTATGTGAACAGAAATGGATATACAAAAACTGACAGTTTGACGCAAAAAAGCGGTAAAGATATGAGTGATACATTTGATGATAATATTTTCGATTTAAATAGTGAGTTGGCCGGAGGTGAGACCGATGCGGAATTTATTCCCCTGATTACACAGGAAGAAGAGGATGATATGCATAACGCAGATTATCCTGATGAATTGCCAATATTACCCTTGCGCAATAATGTACTTTTTCCAGGTGTGGTAATTCCTATAACAGTAGGAAGAGATAAGTCTATTAAATTGGTGCAACATGCCAATGAGAATGATAAAACCGTTGGCGTTGTTTCTCAAAAAAATCAAGAGGTAGAAGAACCTGAATTCAAAGATTTGCATCGCATAGGTACGGTGGCACAAATCGTTCGGATGCTGAAAATGCCCGATGGTAGTACGACAGTCATTATTCAGGGAAAAAGACGTTTTGAACTGAAAGAACTCGTGCAGGAAGAACCCTACCTTAGAGCAAATGTGGAGTATTGTAAAGAAGAGAAAGCACCAAAGCGCAACAAAGAATTTACGGCGATCATCCAGTCCATGAAAGAATTGTCGCTTAAAATTATCAAGGAATCACCAAATATTCCTTCAGAGGCTCAATTTGCGATTAAAAATATCGACAGCCCCTCCTTTCTGATCAATTTTATTTCTTCAAACATGAATGCTGATGTTTCCAAGAAACAAGCGATGCTCGAAGAGATGGATTTGAAAAAACGAGCTATGGAGGTGTTGGAGCATCTGACAAAAGAAATTCAGCAATTGGAGATGCGCAATGAAATACAAACCCGTGTTAAAACAGACATCGATAAGCAACAGCGTGAGTATTTTTTGCATCAGCAGATGAAAACGATCCAGGATGAGCTGGGTGGTGGTCCGCAAGATCAAGACCTTAAAGACATGCGCAAGCGTGCCAAGAAAAAGAAATGGAATAAAAAGGTTGCCGATATCTTCCATAAAGAATTGAATCGACTGGAACGGATGAATCCTCAGGGAGCCGAATATACGGTGCAGTTAAATTACCTGGATCTCTTACTCGATTTACCTTGGAACGACTTTACAAAGGATCGTTTAGATTTAAAACGCGCGGAAAAAGTATTGGAACGCGATCATTACGGGCTGGAGAAAGTAAAAAAACGTATTTTGGAATACCTGGCCGTTTTGAAACTAAAAAAAGACATGAAGTCACCAATACTCTGCTTTTACGGTCCTCCAGGCGTAGGGAAAACATCGCTGGGTAAATCTATAGCCGAGGCACTAGGACGTAAGTATGTGCGCATGTCGCTTGGAGGTGTTCATGATGAAAGTGAAATCAGAGGACATCGAAAAACGTATATAGGTGCCATGCCCGGTCGTATCATTCAGAATTTGAAAAAAGCAGGATCATCTAATCCAGTTTTTGTGCTGGATGAGGTGGATAAAGTGGGACGCTCTACACATGGCGATCCTTCCAGTGCTTTATTGGAAGTACTCGATCCAGCTCAGAACAATGAGTTTTATGATAATTACATAGAAACGGAATACGATCTTTCGAATGTTTTATTTATCGCTACTGCCAATGATCTCAGTACGATTCAAGGTCCTTTGCGCGATCGCATGGAAATTATTGAGGTGAATGGCTATAACGTAGAAGAGAAAGTTGAAATTGCTAAACGCCATTTGATTCCGGATCAGATTAAAGAGCATGGTATTGCGAAAAAGAATATTTCGATTGGAAAACCGGTACTTGAAAAATTAGTCGAGGAATATACGCATGAATCTGGCGTTCGTGGTTTGAATAAGATGGTTGCTAAACTGATTCGAAATCGCGCACGTGAAATTGCTATGGAGCAAGATTACGAGAGGAAATTGACGAAGGCGGATTTGAAAGATATCATTGGACCTGGACACCCCAAAACGAAATATTCAGACAACGAAGTGGCTGGATTAGTTACGGGGCTTGCCTGGACGGCAATGGGTGGTGATATTTTATTCATTGAATCTTCCGTGGCCAAAGGTAAAGGTAAATTAACACTAACGGGCAATTTGGGAGATGTAATGAAAGAGTCTGCCACAATTGCGCTTCAATTCTTAAAGGCGCATGCCGATTGGTTGGATTTAGATCCAAATGTATTCGGGAAATACGATGTACACATGCACGTTCCCGAAGGAGCTACACCAAAAGATGGTCCTTCTGCAGGAATTACGATGCTTACTTCGCTGGCGTCTTTATTTACGCAACGAAAGGTGAAAAAATATTTGGCTATGACAGGTGAAATAACCTTGCGTGGCGAAGTCTTGCCTGTCGGCGGTATTAAGGAAAAAATATTAGCGGCTAAACGTGCAGATATCAAAGAGATTATTTTATGTGAAAAGAATCTCCCGAATGTCGAAGAGATTAAGGAAGAATACGTCAAGGGATTGAAATTTCACTATGTAAAACACATGCGTGAGGTCTTGGATATAGCACTAACTAAGCAACGGGTTAAAGAACCCAAAACGATTCATTAACGATCGCTTGTCATTACATTCGATGGAACGGTTATCCTATTTTAATGGTTGACTGATAAAGAGTTGTTGGTAGGATGTAGTTCGGCCGCTCATCATTTTTTTGGTGATCGGTCGCACCATTTTATCTGAGGTGTTTTTATTGACGAAGGATCTATAAAATGTGTAATTTTACACTAAATTTTTTTCAATGAAATTCAAGGATTATCACATTGCTCAAATACTTAAATCGTCAATCGACGAATTAGGTTGGAAGCGACCGACAGATATTCAATATAAAGCGATTCAACCGATCCTGGATGGAGAAGACGTTCTTGCTATTGCACAGACGGGAACGGGCAAAACAGCGAGTTTTGTTGTTCCAACGCTCCATGCGATTCATCAAGAATTAACCAGGCAGGATGATCATTATACGAAATGTCTGGTGATGGTACCAACGCGAGAACTGGCTGTTCAAATCGCTGAGGTCTACCAACAAGTTGGGGCTAATACAAACGCTCGCATTCAGGCGATTATTGGAGGTGTGGAACAAGAGGCTCAGATTGAATCCTTAAAAAAGGGGGCAGATGTTGTTATTTCCACTCCGGGACGGTTATTTGATCTTTGTTCACAAGTCTATTTGAAGCTCGATCGACTGAATACCCTCGTTTTGGATGAAGCGGATCACATGCTTGATCTCGGTTTTGTGAAAGATATTCGTGATCTCATGCGTCATATTCCACAACAACGCCAGACCCTCTTTTTCTCTGCGACTATTGATAAAAAAATCAAAAAGGTCGCTTACGATTTAGTGCGCAATGCCATAAGGATTCAGATTTCACCAAAAAACCCAGTAGCGAAGAACATTTCTCACAGTGTGGTTGAAGTGGATATGGATGACAAGCGTTTTTTTCTCGAAAATATTGTGAAAGAAAATGAGGATAAAAAAATACTCGTTTTTGTGAGAACGCAGGTTCGTGCGGATCGAGTGGTAAAAGCAATGGAGCGCGCTGGTATTGAGTCGGCTGCTATTCATGGTGGAGTCGATCAGGAAAAACGCTTCGAATTATTTGAATCGTTTAAGTCTGGTGCATTAAAGCTCCTTATCACTACTGATATTGCAGCGAGAGGAATAGACATTCCGGGAGTTCATGCAGTGGTTAATTATGATTTACCTGAACAGCCAGAAAATTATGTTCATCGTGTTGGGAGAACGGGGCGCGGTAAAGAAAAAGGATGGGCGATTGCATTTTGCAGCGAACACGAATTGCCCTTGTTGGAAGCTATCGAAACCTACACAGGATATGAAATTCAACCTTACGAGCTCAATAAGGGTGAATATACTGCCATCATTGAAGATACCGATGATGGAACAGATGATTGGCGGGCGTTGCTCGAAGAGGAGAGAAAGCGCACGGGAAAAAAGGATGAGTGGTAGAGAAGAGTCGTTTTTCCATTAAGTTCGCACTATTATTTTACTCTCGAAGAATTAACGATATATGTGATTAACAGTTGTATAATGTTTGGTGCCATCTATAATGAATGATTCAACGCTCCTGTAATTGTATGTGATTTTTTTTATCATAGTAAGTACAAGTATGAATAATGGATAAAATCACTTATATTTAAGTGAAACTAAGCTGAGATGACAAATGATCCCTATAATGAACAATTATCCGTTCGATTAAAAGAACGCGTTAAGGAATTGTCTTGTTTATATGAAATTTCGAAAATAGCCCAACAAGTAGAGATGGGGTTGGAGCTTCAAATAGGTAAAATTATAGAAATCGTACCATTTGGCTGGCAGTTCCCTTCAAACTTAATAGTTCAAATAAGCTATTCGGATAAGCTATTTGGAACTCCGATAGAAGTGTATGGTTTAAGAGAATCAATATTAGTCTTTCAGGAGAAGGTAGGAGAAATAAGTGTAGGCTATCAAGGTTTGTCTGATGAAAAAAATAGATTCTTAAAGGAAGAAGATCAGTTGTTGTCGCAAATTGCGGTAGAGGTTGGAAACTTGATTTCTAGACATGATCAAATTGAAAAAGAGCGATTACTGAATGATCAAATGAGACGAGACGACCGCTTACACATTTTGGCGGAATTAACGGCGGGAATTGCTCATGAGTTAAACACACCACTTGGAAATATATTAGGATATTCAGAGATATTGAAAAAATCCATAAACGATGAGAGAAAACGGAAAGATGCTCAAAAAATAGTATCCTCTGCTTTAAGCGCCAGAGAAATAGTGAAAAAGCTCATGTATTTTTCTTGCGAAATGCCTAGTAATTTTAAACGTGTAGATATTAATTGTGTACTCAATGATACGTGTAATTTACTTTCGCTCCGGCTTAAAGAATCCGCAATAAAACTAAAAGAGAATTATGACAAACGTTCAATTTTTGTGAACGGAGATCACCTTCAACTCACCCAAGTGTTTATCAATATTATTCTAAATGCAAAGGACGCAGTGCAACAAAATGGTCAAATCACTTTGATTACTCATGAGGAGAAGCACCGCGCATTGATTAAAATAGTGGATAACGGACCTGGAATAACGGCAAAGGACCGTTTACGGATTTTTCAACCTTTTTACACTACAAAAAAACAAGGAACTGGTTTAGGTTTGTCGGTGGCTCATGGAATTATACAGAGTCATCAGGGTAGTATAAAAGTATCTAGTGAAGTAGGAAAAGGGGCTGTTTTCACGATTTCACTTCCAATAGCTAAAAAATGAAACAGCGAGAAACAATATTAATCGTTGATGATTCAACAGACATGCTTGATCTGGTGCGTCGCAATGTAGCGGAAAT
>CAYFTH010000051.1:0-20048 GCA_964346075.1 uncultured Fluviicola sp.
TAGCAAGGGTAAGAGGTTGTAGCGGTGCGATGCAAGTAGCTTACCCCACTTTTTTATAACTTCCACCCCATTAATTCTTTAATTTCTTGTGTACTTAAGCAGCGCTCAGGATCTTGTTTTGTTAATTTTAGTTTCAAATATTCAATAGTTGGGTTGATCCAACTCATGGTTTCATCTTTACATTCATCCACCAGCAATGCTAATTGATAGCGTGTCGTTAATTGCTCAAACAGGTATTTTGCTTTTAACTCCATATTTTCTTGTTCATTCGAATGTAAAGATTTGATCTCCTGCTCTGTTGCTTTTATCATATTCCTCAAAAAGCTCCCGTGTTCCGTACTGTTAGCTGCAATTTCACCGATAGTTTCGAGCATGACCTGTAAGCCATCTGACTTAAAAGTTGCTCGCAACATATCGAGCGTCATAATATTACCAGCACCTTCCCATATTGGAAGTACCATAACGTCGCGCATGATTTTTGGCATTACTCCATCTTCGATATAGCCAATTCCACCCATGAGTTCCATACTTTCGCGAACGATATAAACACTTTTTTCAGCAGTCCATTTCTTCGTCATTGGAGTTAAAAAGCGATTCAGCGCCTGCGCTTTTTCATCACCTGCATCTGCGCGGTCTAACATTTCGATTGTATTCCAGGTGAGATAAAATCCCGCCACATGCAGCGAACCTAATTCCCATAACTTGTCACGGATGAGTGCATGTTCAATTGCTTTTTTTCCAAAACTTGTTCGGTATAAATTAAATGTATAAGCTTCAATCAAAGCACGACGAGCACCTGAAATAGCAGCAACAGCATTGTAAAGTCGTGATAAATTGATCATATCGGTCATTATTTTAAAACCGTTAAACTCCTCTCCGACGAGTTGACCTTCAGTGCCCTCCAGCATACATTCTGCACTAGCCATCGATCGAACGCCCAATTTATCTTTCAAACGCACTATAGGCAAAGGGTTATCATTACCATTTGCAGTTTTCTTTTGAATTAAAAAGATAGATAATCCATGAGTCCCTTTTTTATTCTCATCAGTTCGTGCCAGTGCAAAAATGAGTTCTGCATTAACATTACTGCAAAACCATTTCTCACCGTACAATTCATAGCGATCACCATCAATTTTCCTGGCTTTTACGATATTTCTACCCACGTCGGAACCACCAGATTTTTCAGTCAGAAACATAGCTCCTGTATAAATATCACTTACATTGGAAGTTGCAATTTTCGGCAGCAACCTCTCCCGGTCATCTTGAGCCATGTGCAAATCGATCAGTCGCGCAACTCCATCAGTCATACATAAGGGGCAATATTGCCCCAATTCTGACATTGCATATAAGTATCCTGAAGCAAAACCAGCACGATGCCGCTGATTTTTTAGTTGCTTTCGCCGTTCGGGTTGCCACTTCAGTGAAAACATTCCTGATTCAACCGCAATCTTTAGCAGTTGATCGTAAGCAGGATGAAATTTTACACGGTCTACCGTTTTTCCAAAAAAATCACGTTTTTCCAATTTAGGGGGGTATTTATCAGCGTCTAGCGATAGCTGATCCATCTCTGAAGCTGCCATTTTTCCCGTATATTCGAGATACGGCCTAATGATCTGATAAGCTTCAACTGAAATGTGATCTTTCAAATAAGTTTGAAAAATGAAATCACTGGCGAAAAAATCCTGACTTTTCTTGAAGTGATTTGAAACAACTTGATTTTTAATGCGATCGTTCATAGGATAATTTTAGAAGTAAATTATACATAAAAGTACATAAAAAAAGCTGCCTGCATAACGCAAACAGCTTTTGTTGTAATACTTGAGGAACGCGGTGGTCTTATCTCAATACGTTGACAAATCCTTTAAATTCGTATTTATTATCATTCTCCTGATCGACGGCACGAATTTTCCAGATATAAGTTCCGTCCTTGACGAGGTTTCCACCATAAGTACCATCCCATGCTCCATCCGGGTCATGCGATTCAAAAATCAATTCTCCCCATCTGTTATAGATCTCGAGCTCGAAATTATAAATATCAATGCCTTCTATGTGTACACGCCACGTTTCATTAAACGCATCGCCATCTGGTGTAAAAGTGTTTGGCGCATAAATAATTACGTCATTCTGTACACGCACAATGCGCTTCAAGGTGTCCTTACATCCATTACTGTTTTCTACCACCAGGTATAAATCGTAATTCGCTACCTCCTCCGGGTAAGTAAAGGTAGGATCCTTAGCTGTGCTCATAGAAGGCTCTGCTCCATTTGCAATCCACTGATAACTGATAATATCATTACCAGATTGGCTAAATGCATCAACTGTTGGTTCAAAAACCGTTGCAGGATTGGGATTCACATAAAATTCAGCTTTAGGGTAATCAAAACCTTCCACTAAATCAGTAAATGTCGTTTTATAAGTACATCCACGATCCGAAGTAAGTTGCATTGTAACATCGTGCATCCCCTTTCCGAATTCATGCACGACAGCATTAAGACCTCCAACTGTATCAACCGTACCGTCATTAAAATCAAACACCGTATAATCAATTGATTCATTTGTATTAGTGGTGTTATCAAAAGTCACCTCAACTGGGAAACATCCACCTGTCGTACTAGGAGAAATAGTGGGATTCACTGGGTCTGGAAAACGCACTGTTACACACGAATCAGTCTCTGGTGAACCACATTGCTCTGAAAGGGTTACACAGTACTCGGCATTATCTGACGTCGGTGTAATTACAATGGAATTTCCACTTCCTACGTTTGTTCCATTATTTGTCCATGTAAAATCATATGCACTGCTTCCTCCACTGCCTTGAACTTCGAGCGTAACATCATCTCCTTCACAAATGATCGTATCTTTCGTTATTGCCGTAATTTGAAGCGCATTAGGTTCGTCAATAGTAATATTCACAGTTTCAGTACAACCATTATCATCAGTAACAGTCACGGTGGTCGTACCAGCAGATAAGTCCGTAGCTGATGCCGATGTAGAAGTTGAACCTGTCCAATCATAGGTGTAAGGAGACGTTCCATCACTCACCTGGATTGTTGCTGTACCGTCACTAGCACTGTTACAAGTAACATCAGAGGTATTGACAACACTAATACTGATAGGAGGAACTTCATTGATAGTGACGGTTGCAGTATCCTGACATCCAACAGCTGTCTCAACTGCAACGTTGTATGTACCCGCTGATAAACCTGTTGCCGTTTGCGTATTTTGATTACCTGCATCGTACCAATCATAAGTAGCACTTGCAGGTGTTGGTGTAATCGTAACAGTTGCCGTACCATCGCTTCCTCCTGGACAAGATACAAGTGTATTTGTAGTACTTAATGACATTGGTGTATCGCTAATAGTGACGGAAGCATTTGCTTGACATCCGACTGCATCAGTGACAATTACATTGTATGTTCCTGCGAAAAGACCTGTAGCGGTTTGAGTTGTTTGATTACCCGGATCATCCCATTGGTATGAATAAGGGTTTGATCCGCCGGAAACAATAGCAGTTGCCTCACCAGCCCCTTGCGTACATTGATCATCGGTACCATTCACAGCCAAATTAACCTGATTAACAGTAATCCATGAGGTGTCAGACTGTCCAACACTTGCACCACAATTGTCTGTGGCTTGTAAAAAATAACCAACTGAATCCGAAGGGGGCGTCGGTACGGGCGTAACAGTTAAAGTAGGACCGGTATAAGGCCATGTATTACCTTGAGTATCTACCCACTCTACATTCAGCTGTGGTGTCCATAAATAACCTTCATTTGCAACAGTCCACTGCGTATTATTGCGCCCCGCAATCGTAAGTGCATCAGTACCTCCAGGTGAATGAACTCCGTGCACTGCCAGTCCCCCATTCCATCCAGGACAAACCTGCTTATTTACGATATGTGTTTCAATCTCATTGGTTCCTTCAAAGATCTTAACTTGACTGGAATACAATGTTCCTGTACAACTAAACATTGGTATAGCGTCCCAGGTAATTACAAAACGGCGATTGGGTGCAGTTCCGTAAGTCTCATAACTAATTGTACCTCCCATAGAGGGATTAACGTCCTGCCAGGGTCCCATAATAGCATTTTGAGCTTCATTTGCACCAACATTCGGGATTGCCTGAGTGGACCACGGAGAATAGCCACCCGCATTTGCAAGATCAAAAGAAACGTAATTATTCGAACTTATAACTAGTTGATTATAGGTTTGCCCATAAAAGCAAAAGTTAAACCCTATGTTTATAACCCCACTGAACTGATCATCTCCAAGGTTTACTGTATTCGTGGTATTAAAAGGATCAGGACTGTAAGGAATAGAAGCTAGCGTGTATGGAACGCCTGTCGATCCAGCACCAAAATTGCCACAATCTTCAAGCGTCACTTGGTCTCCAGCACATATAGTTTCATCAGTTCCCAAGCAAATATTCTGAGCGAAAGATGAAAACGTTAAAAGTATCGGCGTTATTAACAGTAAAATGCGGTTCATCATTATAATTCTTGTTTTCTTTTTAACAGACGATTCACATTCTGTTAAGGTTGCTTATTCATTCGTCGTATTACTAAATTAATTGGGCGTTGTCATGAAATCGAGAATAGAAGCGTTGTATTCTGCTACACCCATAAATACTGGAACCCCTTCATGATCAGCACCTGCAACGCGCTCATCAGTTTTCCAGGGGCCATCGTGACGATCGTATACTATGCTTCCATGCGTATCAATAGACAAAAAATTATCGTCAATACCATGCATCCATAATAACGGGGCATCACTGAGTTTCACTTTATCAGCATTATTAATCTCAGCATCGGTAAAAAAACTCCCTGGCATCGCAACGACTGAAGCATCTTGTACCATGACCTCGCTGCTCGCAAAGGGCGCTTCCAATATAATTTTATGCGGGCGAAGCGGATATTTCATAGTGCTCGTCACCTCGCAAACTGGTGCGCTTCCTAAGGAAAAACCGTACATCACGAGTCGTTCACTCGTCAAACCTTTATCTTTCAACCATTTAAGCATACCTGCTGTGGACGAATACATATTTTCTTCTGACGGTTCACCCTCAGATAAGCCGTATCCTGGAAAATCAAACATTAAAACGCCATAACGTCCAAATTGCCCCACGTGACTCAATAATTTTTGACGCGGCCAGTAATAATCCATATGGTCCCGATTCCCATGGCAATAGAGAATGATTGTATCTTCATCGATGGTTGATGTATCTCCTACATATCTGGCATGAACATCTAACTGCTCACCTTTCTCATCAATAGCGTAACGAAATTCGTAAATTGAAGATAAGGGAACGTCATATCCCTCTGGTAAATCCAAACTTGTTTCACCTTGATACTCGTCCAGCTGATAGACAGAAATGGCACTATTATTAAACAAAAATCCGTCCAATCGCTTTCGACATGAAATTAAAGTTATTATTAAAACAAACAATATTATATACCTCATAATTTGTACTTTAGAAAGTTCTGGTTAAACCTAAAAAAACACCTGTAGCACCGCGATCTCCCATTACACTTTTGTAATCTACAACGAGTTTATTATTGGTTGAAAAAGGAGCTATCAATTTTAATTCTGTTTTGAAAGACCATCTTTTCCAGTTAAGATTATGACCAATATTGAGCATTGGAACAACAAAATCTTTTTGATCTTGACCATGAGCTTTTGTACCACTTAACTCCCACCACGATCCTATTCCAGCATAAATTAGATTTGGTACAGGTCGATTACTTTTATTAAACATATCAGACTGGACTTGTTCCTTTCGATTATACCTCCAGTAATAGTGCATGTCCAGCTGAGGCCATAGCTTCGTAGTACTTTCTACAGCATCCACAGCTAAATTCGATCCAATGTACGTTGAGAATCCATGGCGATGATTAACAGATTCGAGCATCCGAATAGATGCACCTGCATCAAACTGTGCCACACCAAAAAGAGCACTAGTAGAATACCAATTTCCAGCAACTGTTATGTTTGGGGTAAGTCCTCGGGCATAGCCCACAGAAGTAAAAGGCAAAGGTAAAGTGGTGACTCCGGGTACATCGACAAGCGGTCCTCCAAAACTAGCGCTTACTGCATTTTCTTTATGCTCAAGCGGTACGACATGACGCGCCGGTCCGCAAGCGCCTAACAGAAGCGCACCGACAATTAAAATGTTTACGAACTTCATAAAAGCAAATTTAGGATAATAAACAATCTCATTCTGACGCATATTTTATTTTTTTTAACATCCTGATGTCTATATGAATAAGAAATTGACATGTAAAGCATCCTCCACCGCTCAATCATCATTGGTACATCATTGAACATATAATTCATTAAAAATTTATATTTTCACGCCACAAACTTAAAAGCAACTGTTATGCTCAAAATTGACATGCATACGCACATCATTCCGAAAAAATTGCCCGACTGGACAAAGAAGTTTGGTTATGGAGATTTTATTTTCCTTGAGGAAAAAGACGACACTTCAGCTGATATGATGCAGGGAGGTCAGTATTTTAGAACGATCAAAGAAAATTGCTGGGATGAGGAAGTACGTATCATGGAATACGCTCAACATGACACACCGGTTCAAGTCGTTTGTACGATTCCTGTCATGTTCAGCTATTGGGCGAAACCACAGCATGGACTCGAAGTAAGTCAGTTTCTAAATGACCATATCATCGATTTAATGGGCCGTTATCCAAAAAATTACATTGGATTGGGAACGATTCCGATGCAGGATACGGATTTGGCTATTCGTGAACTGGAACGAATTCATCAATTAGGAATGGTTGGTATACAAATAGGATCCAACATTAACAATGAAAATCTCAGTGAAGACCGCTTCTTCCCTATCTTTGAAGCTTGTGAACGACTCGGCATGGCCGTTATGATTCATCCCTGGCAAATGATGGGTTTCGATGATATGCGCAAATACTGGTTACCCTGGCTTGTCGGGATGCCTGCAGAAACTTCCCGCGCGGCCTGTTCGCTTATTTTTAGCGGAACACTGGAACGACTTCCCAACCTCAGGGTTTGTTTTTCACACGCAGGTGGTTCATTTATTCCAACAATTGGTCGTATCGAACATGGATTCAATTGTCGACCAGATTTGGTTGCCGTGGACAACCACGTAAATCCACATAATTATCTTGGTAAATTCTGGGTTGACTGTATCACTCATGATATCGACATGTTAAAATATATCCTAAAAGCTCAAGGCAGTAAAAGAGTATGTCTTGGTTCTGATTACCCATTTCCATTAGGCGATTTAACGATAGGTGAATTCATTGAAGAGAGCGATCTTTCTAAGACTGATGTTGAAAATATATTTGCTAATTCAACCTTGGAATGGCTGAATCTCGATAAAAACAACTACATTTAAGAACGGTGAATCGAACACAGTAAATGATAAACTCAAGGACATGAAAAATTATTCTCGAATTATTGCTGTTGTGTTGTTAGCATTTGTGGCAGCCTGCAGTAATTCAAAAAACACATCAATAGAAACTATGACAAGTGAAGAAGTCGAACATCCCTCCAGGAATCTCGTCGATTTTTATGCAGAGGGACCTGAATCTTCCTGGGATTTGTCAATTCAATGGGATGAAACGCTTTATTTTACGTCCTCAGAAGGAATTCAATTCAAGGGTGAAATTCAGGAAACGCACATTGCCCAGGGTGCTGATGTGGTTTCTATTTTCGCTTCCAATTCCAATATTTATGTACGCGTAAGCATTGACATTGTGGATTGTCAAGAAAATGGCAAAAAAGTAGATGTTCTAATCAGACCAGAAGCGGAAAAAGAAGGCGATAGCTTTTCGGGCTGTGGATTCTACAGGGGAAACCCCAAACTGCATGATATCTGGGCCGTTGAATCCATCAATGATGAAAAATTGAATCCTGAAAAATTTCCCAAAGACATTCCTCATTTTGAAATTAATTTAAAAGATAAGTCGTTTAGCGGGTTTGCAGGATGTAATCAAGTAACAGCACCTATTCAGTTCTCTTACAACAAATTAAACTTAAACCCACTCGGTGCTACTAAAATGTATTGTGCTCAAACTTCAGCTATTGAAAAAACGATTTTATCGATCCTGCGCGATCATCCAGTACACTATTCTTTTAAAGGTAACCGACTCGTTTTAGAGTCCAGAGAAGGTTTTTTAATATTAAAAAAAGTAGATTAACAAGATGACAGCTAAGAAAAATACGCCCGCCAAGAAGGAGACGTCCTCCAAAAAAAGTTCAGATCAGAAAGACAAAACGACTCCACCGTTTTGGAAAAAACATTTCGTCAAACTTTTCTTAGTATTATTATTAATTGTCAGTATTCTCTGGGGATGGGTGGCAAACAGTCAATTGCAAAAGGAACATGAGCAGAAATTATCAGCTCTTAAACAATCCCATCAGACAACACTTCAGGAATTAAAAACACTCAAAAACCAAGAAGTTACCCAGACATTAGCTCTTGCTGTACGCAGTGAATTGATCGATGACAATAATGATCAGGTTAATCAATATTTTCTTCAGATGCTCAAACAGCCGACCGTTGAACGAGTGATGCTCATCAACCATCAAACAGGTGAAATAATACTCAGTACGAATAAAAAAGATGAAACGGCGACGTTTGGGCATAAAGACCTTTATTCTTCGAATGACGTTATTGTGGAACAGAAAGAAGGGACGCCTTTTGCCGCAACACCAGTTATGGGGCTCAATAGTCAATTAGCAGCTTTGGTTCTTGAATTTAGTCAAGAAAAGTAGATCAAATTGTCATTGGAACATTTGACTCATTCATTTGAACCATTCACACTTTTGGGATAATAATTGGAACCATTCTTGCTAACTTTTGTACAAATAGATCAGTTATGCTAGTGAGAAAAGAATTTATTCCCCATTGGAAAAAGAAAAAATGTACACGTAAGAAGACTTTCGGTTTTGATGAATCATTCGCTTCATTAGGAACAAATGGAGCATTTGTGAACGCCAGGGAAGTTGTAGTGCCACTCACCCGGCCTACTTTGAAAGAAGCGCATCATCAAAAAGATTAGAACAGTAAAAAAATAAAACGATGTCCAATTATCCCCTATTTTTTCTTCTATTGTCAGTATTTGCCTGTTCGCCTTCAGCGGAACCATCAAGTTCTGAATACGAAGATGATCAGGTGATCATTAATAAACTACTCGACCAATGGCATCGCAATGCTGCTTCAGCCAATTTCGAAGCCTATTTTTCACTCTTCAGTGATGAGGGTAAATATATTGGAACTGATGCTTCAGAAATATGGTCGGTCGAAGCATTTCAAGCTTTTGCTCAACCCTATTTTGACAAGGGAGAGACATGGTCCTTTGAGGCCACGAATCGTAATGTTGAATTAGCTCATTCCGGCCATGTAGCGTGGTTTGATGAATTACTCGACACATGGATGGGTACTTGTCGCGGATCTGGCGTATTTCAAAAAAGAAAAGGTGAATGGCAATTAGAGCAATACGTTTTGTCGCTGACCGTACCGAATGAAAAAATGGACAGCGTGATCACGACGATCAAACCGTAATCATAGGTTGTGGTTATAGATTTAGCGCGAGTTACCAACCACCACCACCGCCACCTCCGGCTCCTCCTCCAGAGAAACCGCCACCACCTGAAAAACCACCACCAGAAGCTCCTCCAGCTGCAGAAGGGGGTACTGATGCTGTTTGAAAAGTCGAGGATATTAAGGCCACGTATCCCAATCGGTAGAAAGGATACCCACTAACGTAGTACCCTGAATTTTTGTAGTGCGGTTCTATAGCTTCAGCCTTAAACTGTTTGCCCCATTCGTCTGACTTCCCAAGTGCAATGGCATAAGGGAGGTTCTTTTCAAAAAGTTCAAAGTTCATATCTGGTTTATTGACTGCATTAATCCGCAATTCTTCGGCATAGGATATAAAGCGCTCAAAACCTTGAATATGATCAAGTACAGCTCTTCCTTTTTTTGTTGGTGCATAAAAAAGCTTTGCAAAGATGACGTTCATCACGATCATTGCTATCATAAAAATCGGTATCATCCAAGCCATTCCTTCATAGTAAATATTGACTGTTATAGATAAAATCAGTGTGGCCAAAGGAATGATATATTGAAATACCATTAAATGAAGGTTCTTGAAATAATAGTTGCCCTTTTGCCTTTTTAAAATGGCTTTCTGCAAATAATTGGTCGCCTTTTTAACGTAGGGGTTGTATTTCTCCTGTATCAAGGCATACCCGTCACGGTTGAGTAAACATACAATAAAATTATGCTCAATTGTCGTCAGTTCTTCTTTCTCTAACGCTCTGTCGGTTCTGGTGATCAGGAAGTAATCGTCTCCTGATTTATTTTCTTTCTTTTCAATTTTTATATGCCCTTTGACAGCAATTTGAATAAGTTGAGCAGCAAACGTATTGTCATCACTTTTACCCTCATTGATCAGGTAAGACATTTCCGCTGGACTCATATCCTCTGGCGGATAGAATTGAGGAATGATTGTCCCCTTTTTAGGATCTTTACCATGCTTCATCCAAAGATAGAAATTCAGTAAAAATGTCAATAATATACCTAACAAACAGGTCCATAGCACCGCATAATCTCTCCAAAAATAAATCACTTCATTGAACCAGCCTGCTTCCTCAATCAAGTCTGCGTTAAAGTCTACATTTACGGTTAACCCTTCATTTAAAGATAGGTTGCCAGCCCTAAAAACAACTGTACTGTCATTCAATTGATTCGCAACATATTCATCACCTTTCTCTCCCCGCTTACCCGTCCAGGCAGTATATTTGTAGACTTCCCCTCCATCGGGTAAATGGACTTGCGCAACAAGTGTGTCTGTCGAAAAACTCCATTGGTGGCCGTTTACATTCCACATCACTTGAGCCGTTTCCGACTGCTTAACAGCGGTTCGGTCGAGTATATATTTGATCGAATAAGTGTACTGACCTTCTCGAAGCTTTATATCGGGATCTCCAATGTAAACGCGAACTCCTCCGTTGATCATGTCAACTTCATAGGGCTCAGCCTCACCATCTTTTAAAACATGGATCACATCAAGGGCCTGTCGTCGCTTTTCTTTATTGACATAAAAGTTTAAAGGAATATCGCGGTAAATTCCCCGTTCTATATTTATCCCAAGAACTCGTACAGAAATATTTTCTGTAACGATAACGCTTCCATCAGTCTGGATAGCAATATCACTTTCAAAAGCCGTTATTCTCTCACCTGAGCCCGCTCTTAGAAGCGTACTTATTAAAAATACTAAAAAAAATAACAAATAGCGTTTCATAAAAATAATTTTTGTGGTTCTCGTTCAAAAGGTTCTATTTCGTAGAAAGGACGTTCTGTATAATTTAAATACCTGGATACCAATACATGAGGAAACATATCAATTTTGGTATTGAAATCACGGATTGCCCCGTTGTAATATCTTCTACTCATCGCCAGCTCATCTTCCACTTTCGACAGTTCCTGCATCAGGTTATTGAATTGCTCATTTGCTTTTAACTCAGGATAGTCTTCCACTCTCATTTTTATAGCGCTCGATATCAGATTCAGACCAGCATCCTCCTTCTCGCGTTGAATCAAATCTTCTTTCGATCCGGCTGATCGCAACTCCGTTACTTTCGAAAGTAGTTCAGATTCATATTTGCTGTACGATTTGGTTATATCTACCAATCGAGGGATCAAATCAAATCGCTTCTTCAACTGAACATCAATGGTCGCAAAAGCTTCTGCTACTGTTTCTCTAGCTGCAATTAATTGGTTATAAATCCAGTAATAAATAATCACCAGAATGATAATAATAGCTATGATGGTTACGGCTATCCACATACTACAAAGTTAGCGAAATTAAACGAGTCACCATCCTGACCATATTGCAGTTATGATCCATTGGATTACACCCGCATCTTGTCAATTTGGCAGAACAATTGAATTGGCACAATGCTTGACTAACAAGGCATGTTCATCTTAAAAAGTATTACAAATGAAAAAAGGTCATATTAATGTTCAGACGGAAAACATCTTTCCGATCATCAAAAAGTTCTTGTACTCCGATCACGAGATCTTCTTGCGCGAGCTCGTCTCCAACGCTGTAGATGCATCTCAGAAATTACGCGTATTGGCTAAAAATGGCGAATACGATAAAGAAATTGACAATATAAAGGTCGAAATTTTATTAGATAAGGATGCTGGAACTTTGACCGTTCGTGATTATGGTGTCGGAATGACAGCCGAAGAGATTGATAAGTACATCAATCAAATTGCATTTTCTGGTGCAGAAGAGTTCGTTCAAAAGTATAAGGACTCTGATAATAAAGAATCAATTATTGGTCACTTTGGACTTGGATTTTATTCTGCATTCATGGTTGCTGATAAAGTGGAAATAAACACCTTAGCACGATATGAAGGTGCTGAACCAGTACAATGGAAAAGTGATGGAACCACAGAGTATACCATCCAGGAAGTTGATAAATCACAGCGTGGAACAGACATCGTTCTTCATATGAACGACGATTCTAAGGAATTTTTAGAAGAAAATCGCATTCGTGGTATACTCGACAAATATTGTAAGTTCTTGCCCATTCCAGTTATTTTTGGAACGCGAACGATCGAAGAAGACGATCCTTCCGGAGAAAAAGACGATGAAGGAAACGTCAAAAAAATCTCCAAAGAAGTTCCCGATCAAGTGAACAACACGACACCACCCTGGACAATTATGCCCAGTGAATTAAAAGATGAAGATTATAAGAATTTCTATGGCGAATTGTACCCTGGAACTTTTGAAGAGCCTTTATTCCACATACACCTGAATGTTGATTACCCATTTAATCTGACAGGAATTTTATACTTCCCCAAAATCAAGGAGAATGTAGAAGTTCAGCGCAATAAAATTCAGTTGTATTCCAACCAGGTTTTTATTACTGACAACGTGGAAGAAATTGTTCCGGAATTTCTGACACTCTTGCATGGTGTCATCGATTCTCCGGATATTCCATTAAATGTATCACGTTCCTACTTACAAAGTGACAGTAATGTGAAGAAAATCAGTTCTCACATCACGAAAAAAGTAGCGGACAAGCTGCGTAAGATGTTCAATAACGACCGTGAAGATTTTGAAAAGAAATGGAAGGATCTTCGTATTTTCTCTGAATATGGAATGCTGTCCGACGATAAATTTGCTGAAAAATCAAAAGCATTTCACCTTGTTCAGGATACAGATGGTGATTTCCACACAGTTGAAGAATTCAAGGAAAAAGTTGGTGAAACACAGACCGATAAGGATGATAAAACAATTTTCCTTTACACCAACGACAAAGAAGAACAGTATAGTTTCGTTGAGGCGGCAAATGATCGCGGGTACAAAGTTCTTGAACTCCAGGGTCCACTCATACCACACTGGATTCAGAAAATGGAAACCTCATTTGACAACGTAAGTTTTGCTCGCGTTGATGCTGACACACTGGATAACCTGATTAAAAAAGACGAAGAAATTCCATCAAAGCTTTCTGAAGAAGAGCAGGAATCACTCAAACCTCTTTTTGAAAACGTCGTGGACAAAGACAAGTTCAAAATTCAATTTGAAAGCATGTCAGAATCTGAAGCTCCTATTGTTGTGACGCAGCCCGAATTTATTCGTCGTATGCAGGAACAACAAAAGATGGGGGGTGCTGGATTTATGGGTGCATTTCCCGAGACCTACAATTTAGTCGTGAACAGCAATCACCCTAAAGTTTCAGCTATTTTGAAAGCTGAGGAGTCAGCGAAAGAAAATAAGGCTAAACAGTTGACTGACCTGGCGATGTTAGCTCAAGGTATGCTCAAAGGTGAAGCCTTAACCAAATTTGTAAACAGAAGTATAGAACTCGTATAACTGAAAAACGAGGGCGGGGCAATTGCTCCGCCTTTTTTACTTAATATGACTGGATATTTTAAATGGATTGGTGCCGGATTAGGTTTTTACCTTACGGGTTATCATTTTTTTGGAGCTTTCATCGGCTTTCTCATAGGCGCATTTATTGACAATTTTCAACGTGCAGCTCGCTATATGAATCAACAGCAAGGCGGCCAGGGAAAACGGTTTTCTTCAGCTGATGATATTTTTAATTTCTATCAACAGCAATCGCAACGCTACGACTTCCCAACCATGCTGCTCGCTTTATCTGCTGCAATCATGAAAGCAGATGACAAAGTCATGAAATCTGAACTTCAATTTGTAAAAGCATTTTTACAACAGCAATTCGGACCACAATTCAGTCAAAATCACCTCAAAACACTTAAGTCGTTCGTAGACCAGGACGAAGCATTACCACTCCAACAAATTTGTGATGATATTCGTCAGCGCACCCGCACGGAGGTCCGGATTCAGTTATTGCATTACTTGTTCGGTATTGCTAAGGCAGACGGCAATGTCTCTAAAGCTGAAATGGATGTCATCCAACGTATAGCCCGAATGATGGGAGTACCCGATATGGACTTTACGAGTGTTAAAAACATGTTTCATCGCGATACAGAAAGTGATTATAAAATTTTAGGTATCGACAAATCTGCTACTGACCAGGAAGTTAAAAAAGCGTATCGAAAGATGGCCGTGCGCTATCATCCCGATAAAGTTGCGAATATGGGAGATGAATATCAAAAAGGTGCAAAAGAAAAGTTCCAGCGTATTCAAGAAGCGTACGAAAATATTAAGAAAGAGCGCGATTTTTCTTGATTTCAATTACCGCGGTGAAATGATGAACCATTACACAGATTGAAAATCATCAGTCATCCAAATATTGGCAAAACACTTGAAGCAAACACTTTACGATTCGAATTGAATCAAATGCCCTTTCTTAGCTGATGCCATTCCTCTTTTTTCAGTCCTTCGAATTTCTGTTTATTTTTTCTATTTTTGTAGCACCAATACATCATAATATGTTAAGAAATTTTACCATTTTAGGTGTTGTTCTGCTACTGAGTCTTCAATCAGCATATGGACAAATATATACAGTGAGTCCCTTTAAAATGTCCTACTTCCAGCCGAATGTGGGTTTAAATATTGAGCCTTATTTCAATGGTCAAGACATTTTATTGAGTTTTGGGGTTGGGCTGGAAGAAAAGGGCTATGACTTTAGCAGCACTTTCAATGTCGGTTTTCGTCCCTATTTGAAAAAAGTGCGTATTCAGGAAGAAGAGAACCTTTTTTATCAATATCGTGAACGCGTATTGTTTTTTTCACTTGATATCGAAAAGCAATTCTATTTTCTGGAATATGCAAAAGGAGATTATAATAATCATATTGGTCTTTACGCCAAAGCCAAATTAGGTTATATGCATGCCAATTATCGCGGACTCTCTGAGAGTTTGAAAAATGGATTTACGGTTGCTCCCGGAGCAGGCCTGGCCTGGGATATAAAAAATGTACGTGTGTCTGCAGGATACCTGCTGTTTGATCAGCAAAACAGCATTCCCAATGGGATGATTGACATCATGTTAACCATTTACCTCAATAATAAAAATGACGAATAATGAAGCGAATATTTTATAGTCTTACAGCCGTTTTTTCAGTATTAATTGTTTTCAGTTGCGGAAAAACGACTGGTAATGGCGACTGTGACCAAAGTATTACTTGCTACACACAAAAGCCAGAGGAGTTATTTGTGAAGCTTCAGCTTTCGAAAAACGAGAATGATTCACCTGTTGAAGTCACCTTTTACAAAGGAGACATTGATGACGGTGCTACGATTGAGAATTTTACAACGCTCGCTACTGAAGAAAGTTACCTTATGCCAATTAATGAAGATTATTCAGCAACTGCTCGTTACCAAGAAGGAGACGATACAATTATTGCTGTAGATGGGGATCGCTTGTCCGCAGAATCTTTTGAAAATTGTGATGAAACCTGTTACGATTGGGATCACACAATGGTCTTAGATCTGCGTTTGGACAACTAAGAGCTGATTTATCCATGAGGAAATCTCCATCCTTGCTCTTTGGTGCTGCACTATCCTTGCTTTTCATCACTAATAATGATCAAATCTTTTTCGAAAGGGTCCAGTGCATCGTAGATGGTTTCAACAATATTCTCCTTACCGTGAGTGGCTAAGAACTGAATGATATTATCGTGACGTTCCTGTAATTGCTGCTCAGGGTATAATCTTTCAAATAAATTGTCCAATTGATTCATAGCATCATCGTGTTGCTTTTTTTGATGACGTATCAATTTTTGCTGAATTCCCTGAATTTGTTTTTCAATCCGTGTAATTTCACTTTTAGCATAGTTCGATAAAGCACCATCGACCTCGTTGACGAATGTCTGTATAGACTGTTTTAACTGTTCTTTTGGCTGATGAAGTTTAGAGAAATCAAGTTCTTCCTGACTATTTTTTAACACATATTCCTTCTTGACCTCATGAATTCCTTTAAAAAGATCAGTTATCGACAGCCCAAGCTTCCTCATTTTTTTGTTAGCTATTTTGTCAATAATCTGCACCGAATTACGTACTTGAATGATCGGATAAATGATATTTACCGCATCAAACACCGGCTTGAGTTGGAGCCAATAAGCCATCTCTCCTCCACCACCGACATAAGCGATATTCGGAAGAATAACTTCTTGGTAAATGGGACGCAACACAACATTCGGAGAGAAACGTTCAGGATAGTCCTCTAACTCCTTCAATAAATCTTCTTGCGTACATTGGCGATCACCTATATTGAAATGATCTCCAGCTGGAATAATGCGGTCACGAGCATTTTCTGATATATAGAATAAATTAATCGGTCGCGGTGTTACTTGACCATCAAATCCTTTTTCTGCAAGAGCATTTGTTTGTTGCTTGACGAGTTCTTCAGCGAAAGGTTTACGAATTTCGCGTTCCATGACAGGAGTAAATTGTTTTTTCAGTCGTTGATCATCCGCATCGAGCACAATCAACCCGTAATCTGCAAATAAATCCATAACAAATTTCCGTGTTGCCGATGCCAGACTATCAGATTCCTGGTAATGATTAAGGAGATAACTCCGCATAGTATCATTATTCTGAAACTTATCAGCAAGTGTATCCTTGACCGCTGAAAAATCATGTAAATCGAACCTCCCTACGGCACCACTTTGGGAAGTAGACCACTTTATTGTATCGTTGAAAAGGTGAAAATGATTAATTTCTTCAAAGTCATGATCTTCAGTAGCCATCCAAAATACGGGAACATAATTGTAATCATTTTGCGACTCATTGAGTGCACGGGACAGCTTAATAACGTGCATAATTTTATAGATCACGTATAAAGGCCCAGAGAAAATATTGAGCTGATGTCCAGTGGTCATCGTAAACGTACGCTCCTTTCCAATCATCTCAACGTTATTGCTCACCATCTCATTCCTCATAAATGGCTGCATTTGATCAGCAACAACATCTTTTAATACCTGTCGCATTTCAGCAGAATAGTTTTCCTGCTTATCTTTTGTTTGTTCAAATAGACTTGTTGTTGAAAATGAACGACGAATAAACGCTTCCAATGTATCTTGGTCATACACCAAGGTATTGGCCAACGTACTAAAATATTCACTTTCATTTCTATTTATGGTTGTTCTCTTCATGCCTCTAATTTGACGAATTCCTCGTTAGACAAAATTACAAGCCTTTTGTTTAACACGAAGACAAAACTGAGGAAATCTGATTACAATTAAATAATGAATGTTTTAAAACGTATATTCCTTGGTTAGATGCTTTTAAAAGCACTGTCTTTTCATTAAATTCGCGAAAAATTTGAAACATGAAAGCAATTATAAAGACCAACAGGGGAAATATGGAGGCGCTTTTTTACGAAAAAGATGCCCCGAATACGGTAGATAACTTTGTGAAGTTGGCGAAAGATGGTTTTTATGACGGTTTGACCTGGCATCGCGTATTACCAGATTTCGTTATACAAGGAGGCTGCCCGAAAGGAAATGGAACGGGCGGACCAGGTTACACCATTGATTGTGAGTTGGATGGTGATAACCAGTACCACGATCGCGGTGTGCTCTCAATGGCTCATGCGGGAAGGAATACAGGCGGTTCACAATTTTTTGTTTGCCACGGAAGGAACAATACCGCTCACCTCGACGGGAATCATACCTGCTTTGGGAAAGTTGTTGAGGGCATTGATGTCGTCGACAAAATTCGTGTCGGTGACGCCATCGAAAAAATTGAAATCATGGAAGAATAGAAATGATAACGGACGCACCACAGCGTGCGTCCTCCCCTACCTTAATAGCTTTTACCTTAATGACTTAGACTTACACCAATGTATTCCAACACGATTTCTGTAATCATATTGATGTTGAAAACTTTCAGAAAAACTTAAAGCGTATAATTGTTCAGGCTTGGGGCAATAAAAACTCCAAATTTTATTAACAATTTCAAAAACTAATAAAATTTGTTAATTTTTTTTGGTTATGTTTGAGACATAATTACAAAAAATTAAAACTATGAGTGAAGAAGAAAACAAAGGAACACAAAATGCAGGTGCTCAAGGTGGAGCTCCACAAAGCAATGGAATGGCGACAGCATCTCTCGTGCTAGGTATTATTTCCATCGTATTAAGTTGGATTTGGGTCGTTGGCGTAATTGCTGGAATTCTTGCTATTATTCTTGCAATTGTTGCAAAAAACAAAATCAAATCTACACCAAACATGGGCGGTAAAGGTGCCGCAAACGGAGGTTTGATTACTGGTATTATTGGAACTGTAATTGCATTAATTATAATTATTGCTGCAATGATGTTTGTAGATGCAGCTGCAGGTGCGCTTGAGGAAGGGTTCAATAGCCAGGAATTCAAAGACGCAGTAAATAAAGGTCTTGAAGACGCTAACAATAACAACAAATAAGTTATTTACTTAAATAATTGATATTATGGAAAATGAAAATTTAGACGGTGACCCAATCGAACAAAAAGGAAGACCTCAGTTTCTCACGGTGCTATGTATCCTGACCTTCATTGGATCAGGGCTCGGTGTACTCGCAGGATTGATGAGCTTTGCCGGAGTATCAGCACTCTCGACATTTTCGTCGGCCGCTGGTAGCTCTGTGATCTGGTCCATTATTGGATTGGTCGCTGCAATTTTATGCTTACTTGGAGCTATACAAATGTGGAATCTCAAAAAGTCTGGATTCCTGCTTTACTTAGCAGGGTCTGCGATATCTGTTATTGTATCTATTATAAGTACAGTAATGATTACCTCGCAGACGAGTAAATTTTCAGATGCCATTAGAAATTCTGGCGGTCAAATGAACAGTAGTCAAGAACAAGTAGCTGACGCTTTTGCAGGAGCTGCAAGTGGATTCGTATGGGTAGGAACCATTTTTAGTATACTCATCACTGTTGCATTTGTCATTATGTACAATGCCAACCGCAAGCACTTGATTCATTAATATCAATTCAAATAACTCAATAGTAAAGAGCTGGATTCTTGAACAGCTCTTTTTTTAAATCAAATTTTATGGAAAATCTTGACGACAGCGTTGAACAAAAAGAACGCGGATTATCAAATCAATCGAAAACAAATCTGCACGAAGCTTCAGGATGGGCAAAAACGATATCAATTTTAGGTTTTATCGGTGCTGGTTTAATGGCGATTGCATCAATAGGAATGCTTTTTATGCTTCCGCTCATGGGAATCATTTATCTCGTTATGGCTGGTGTTTATGTTTACGTGAGTCTACTACTTTTTAAACAAGCCAAAGCTGCGAGTAGAAATCAATTCAATATGGACGAATTCACTGAAAACTATTTGAAATTTTGGAAAGTTACAGTGATTTTAACTATTATTGGATTTGTACTTGGAATCATTGGAGGTGTAATCGGAGGAATGGCAGGCGGAGCTATGCGATTTTAACCCATGATCTTAAATCATTTTTTATAAAAGGGCCGAGGTCCTTTTTTTTTGTTTCGACCACCAAATATTTTAAAAAACAAGTTCTTTTTAAACTCTCCTTTGGTTCCCTATTGCCATTTCTTTTAATTTAACTTAAAAATCCACCTGCTTAGCAGGTGGTAATGTTCTTGAGGC
>CAYFTH010000052.1:0-17905 GCA_964346075.1 uncultured Fluviicola sp.
CCTTCCACAACATCCTTCTCAATTTGATCCAAAAACGGTTCGATTAAGCTATTATTATAGAAATCGCTGATAAGTGTGTCACTAATCGTCTCATGCAACCAATAGCGATCCTGCTCTCTGCGTTTCCTGTCAAACCAGCCATTAACACGCGTTGTATTGAGATAACTTTCAATGGTATTGTGAACCTTATCAATGTTGCGATCTTCTAGTGCAGAAGAAACCATGGCTTTTGGAATCCATTCATTATCGTTTGGGGGAAACAGATGCATGGCGTTCTGATACTCTTTTTTCGCTTTTCGCGCCGGAAGCAAGTTATCTCCATCTGCTTTCGTGATCACCAGGGCATCAGCCATTTCCATGATGCCGCGTTTGATTCCTTGCAATTCATCTCCAGCTCCTGCCAGCATCAGCAATAGAAAGAAATCAACCATGGAATGAACCACTGTTTCCGATTGACCCACTCCTACGGTTTCGATCATAATGTAATCAAACCCTGCTGCCTCACATAAGATAATAGATTCACGCGTTTTCCGCGCCACTCCGCCTAACGATTTACCAGCCGCCGAAGGTCGAATAAAAGCTTGAGGAGAGGCAGACAATTTATTCATCCGTGTCTTATCTCCCAAAATACTTCCCCCACTCTTTTCCGAGGTTGGGTCTACAGCAAGAACGGCAATTTTATACCCCTGATCAATCACATGTTGTCCAAATGCCTCTATAAAAGTACTCTTACCTACACCAGGTACACCTGTGATCCCAACACGAACGGTTTTATTCCGAACAGGTAAACAACTCGATACTAGTTGGCGAGCAATCTTCTGATCTTGTTTTCGACTGGATTCCAGTAACGTAATCGCACTACTCAGTGCCTGAAGGTCGCCATCTCGAATTCCTTTCAACAAATCATCATGATTCATTGAAGCCTTGCGCTGCTGCCGCTTCTTCTTCCATTTTTTTAACTGATCCTCGTCCATTGCTCTTTTAATTCGATCGAACTAAACGGCTACATTATGCTCGCGAAGTGCGTCATTCAATGAAGTTTTTAGATCGGTACTCGCCTTTCTTTTTCCTATAATTAAAGCACAAGGCACCTGATATTCGCCTGCTGGAAACTTTTTCGTATATGATCCGGGGATCACCACACTTCTCTCGGGCACTTCACCGCGCAACTCTTTAGGATTATCTCCAGTGACATCAATGATTTTAGTGGATTTTGTCAACACGACATTTGCTCCCAAAACAGCTTCTTTTTTCACGCGGACACCTTCAACAACAATAGAACGCGATCCAACGAAAGCGCCATCCTCAACAATTACGGGTGCAGCTTGAAGCGGTTCGAGTACACCCCCTATTCCTACACCTCCACTAAGGTGTACATTTCTGCCAATTTGAGCACACGATCCAACTGTTGCCCAGGTATCAACCATTGTTCCCTCATCCACGTAAGCACCTATATTCACATAAGAAGGCATCATGATTACGCCACTCGAGACGTATGAGCCGTAACGCGCAATCGCGTGAGGTACCACGCGAACACCCAGTTCTTTATAATTCGTTTTAAGCGCCATTTTATCGTGAAACTCGAAAGGTCCGACTTCTATTGTTTCCATCTGTCGAATAGGAAAATACATGACAACTGCTTTTTTGACCCACTCATTCACCTGCCAGCCATCATCCGTTGGAGCAGCCACGCGATATGTACCTTTATCCAAGCCTTCCACTACCGATTCAACAGCTTTCACAACTTCCTCATCTTTCAATAATTCGCGATCCTCCCACGCTTTCTCTATAATTTCCTTCATGTCTCGTTTTCGATTTTTAAACAACAAATATAAGAGTCTTTACCACCTTTAAATCAATTGTTCAATGCAATTTGAGGAAAATCACATCATTATAATCGAATTGTTATTTTATGACTTCTTTACAAAAAATATTAAAAAGAGCCAACTTTTTAGTGTATTAATTCGTTATATATAGTGAAGGATGAATATAAAGCATGAATCTAACTTAATTCGTGCCTGAAACAAGAGAGGAAAAACAATATGAGACAGCTAAAAATAAGTAAACAAGTAACAAATAGAGAGACAGCATCACTTGACAAGTATCTCGTAGAAATCGGTCGTGTAGAGTTAATTACTGCACAGGAAGAGGTTGAACTTGCCAAACGCATTCGCATGGGTGATCAACAAGCCCTTGATCGTCTCACACGAGCTAATTTGCGTTTTGTCGTTTCAGTAGCGAAGCAATATCAAAATCAAGGTTTAACACTCCCTGATTTGATCAATGAGGGAAATCTTGGATTGATAAAAGCAGCTCAGCGCTTCGACGAAACACGTGGATTTAAATTCATTTCTTACGCAGTGTGGTGGATTCGTCAATCAATTTTGCAGGCGTTAGCTGAACAAGCACGCATTGTTCGCCTACCGCTCAACAAAATTGGTTCAATAGGTAAAATTAATCGGGCTTATTCGGAATTAGAGCAGAAATTGGAACGCCCCCCTTCTGCAGACGAGCTTGCCCATCATCTGGAGATATCAGTGGCTGATGTAAAACAAGCACTCGCCTCAAGTGGTCGACACTTGTCAATGGATGCTCCTTTAAAAGAAGGCGATGAATCTAGTTCTAGCATGTATGATGTACTGGAAAATGATAGCCTCCCAGGTCCCGAAAATGATTTGATTCACGAATCCCTTCAGAGAGAAATCAACCGCTCATTAAAAACGCTAACACAGCGCGAAGCGGACGTATTAAAGTTGTATTTTGGTCTAGACGGTAATCGTCAAATGAGTTTAGATGAAATAGGCATGCGTTTTGATTTAACGCGAGAGCGCGTTCGTCAGATTAAAGAAAAAGCTATTCGACGGTTAAAACATACGTCCAGAAGTAAAATGCTCAAAGCTTACCTCGGTTAACCTGACAATCATCATAAATCGTACTTTTTAGTGATTATGAGATCCATGTTCACAAGAAGATAGCTATCTTGCGGGCATGGATTTTATTATTAAAACAGCAACAGTTATAGGGTTTGGGGAAACGGGTGCCACGATTAGCAGTCTGCTGAATGCTGAGACGAAAGGTATCACGATCAATATTATGGATCCTTCTTCCGAAGTAGAGGGAGGTATTATAGATCTTTCTCATGCTGCAATTCCGAACGGCAACACGATACACTGGAACAAAAGAGATCATTTCAACAACAGTGACCTTATATTCTATACTGCAGGCGTTCGTGGCGAAAAAGGACAGGATAGGCGGCAAAAGGCTCAAGACAACAAAGCGATCATAGAACAAGTCTTTGAAGGTGTTTCGCTGTCAAAGCATGCGTTAATTGTTTCAATATCGAACCCTGTTGAGGCGATTTGTCATTGGATATATCAAAAACTAGGACGTAGCATAACAGTTCTCGGAACGGGGACGTTACTCGATACCTATCGCCTCAAAACGATTATAGCATCCCATTTTAACCGCCCTGCCTCAGCTATCTCAACAATAGTAATTGGAGAACACGGCACACAAATGATTCCATTATGGAGTAAAACCTCCCTTGACGGCAAACCTCTTGTTGAAATTTGTTCCGTCGATGAGATGCAGTCGATGAACGAAAAATTACTCAATGCAGCGAACCGAATCAGAGCAACTCAAAAAGCAACGAAATATGGTGTTGCTCAAACAGCGATCACCTTAGCGAACTATTATTTTTCTACAGAAGAAAGACAAGCTCCATTCGCTCACTACTCACCAGCGGAAGATATCTATTTAAACTGGGTACATAAGATCGGCAAACGCACCATTGAACCAGTAAACATAGCAATGAGTCAAGTAGAGCAAGAACGATGGAGCAAAGCTTTGAACGCACTCAAATCGACGATTAAGCACTAAACGCTTTTTGCATCATATGCGATCCCAGGATGTTAAAAACTTTACATTTAGAATCGCTCAAGTCGTAACTTTTTCTGTTATTTTTGTACTATGAGCGATTACATTGTATCAGCTAGAAAATATCGTCCTCAAACGTTTGACACGCTCGTGGGTCAAAAATCGATTGCAACAACCTTAAAGAATGCAATCAAGAATGACCAACTCGCACAAGCTTTTTTATTTTGCGGATCAAGAGGTGTTGGAAAAACATCGACAGCCCGAATTTTAGCTAAAACGATTAATTGCTCCAATCGTACAGACAACATTGAGGCCTGTGGTGAATGCGAATCGTGTCTCTCGTTTGACGAAGGTCAGTCACTTAATGTATACGAACTCGATGCCGCTTCAAACAATAGTGTGGAGGACATCAGAAGTCTTATCGATCAAGTCCGAATTGCTCCGCAGTTAGGAGCTTACAAGGTATACATCATTGATGAGGTGCACATGTTATCAACTGCGGCGTTCAATGCATTTCTGAAAACGCTGGAAGAACCACCAAAGCACGCTATCTTTATACTTGCAACGACGGAAAAGCACAAAATCATACCCACCATTTTATCGCGGTGTCAGATTTTTGATTTCAATCGTATAAAAATCTCAGATATAGCTGAACATTTGAGTCAAATTGCTGTAAAAGAAGGTATCGATGCAGAAAATGAGGGGTTACATTTGATTGCGCAAAAGGCGGATGGTGCCTTGCGCGATGCACTTTCCATCTTTGATCAAATTGTTAGCTTTGCTGGTAAGACACTTACCTACAAGACCGTAATCGATAATCTCAATGTACTGGATTACGATTATTATTTCCGCTTAGTTGAATATGCCCTCGAGGAAGATGTATCGAGCAGTTTGCTGCTGTACCATGAAATTGTAGACAATGGTTTTGATGGTCATCAATTCATTATTGGTCTTTCAGAGCATTACCGTAACCTACTGATTTGTAAAGATCAGAAAACCGTTGAACTTTTAGAGGTAGCAGATTCCATAAAAGAGAAATACCTTGAGCAATCAGGACAAATTGAAGCAAAACACATCATGCGTGCACTCGGTGTCCTCAGCAAGGCAGATGGAAGCTACAAATCCTCAAAAAATCAACGTTTGCTTGTGGAGCTTACGCTTATGCAACTTTGTTCAATCAAAAACGAGTTGGAAAAAAAAAAGCCCTGACGGACCCCGTTAGCATCATCCCTTATAAAGGTCAGCAGGAGCGCCCTCAAAAAAATCCGAAAACATCCCAAAACAAGGAAAGCGAACAACCAGAACGGGTACCTCAACAAAAAGAAGCTAAAAAACTCACGAACCCTACAGGGAAACTCGACCGTCGATTTCTTGGTATCAAGGATCTTTATGCTGAAAGTGATCAACAAAACAAAGCGAACAAGGAAGTCGCCAGAAGCGATCAGCCCAAGAATGCATTTTCTATAGATGAACTTAAAATGACCTGGCGTAAATTTGCATTTGAAATGCGAGACAAAGGGATGGACACATTGTTCACTGCTTTAACGACACGAGACCCGGAATTGAAAGAAGATTACACAATCGTCCATTATGTGGATAATGATGTGCAATTAAAGTTTTTGCAAACGAATGAAACGCAATTACTCGGTCACCTCAAAAAAACACTTAAAAATGGATTGATTCAACTTAAAATCGAGGAAGGATCACAGGATAATGGTACGAAAAAACTGTATTCCGGAAAGGATAAATACGAAGCCATGATTGAGCGCAATCCACACCTCAAAACGTTACGACAAAAATTTAAGCTGGACATCGATTTCTAATTTTCTTGTGGAAATGATCTTAGCCTTATTTTTTTTAAAATAATTTAAAATTGTAACCATCATTTCATCTTTTTTCCGTAATATTGCACCCCAATTTTGGAGAAGATAAAAGTAGAAGTCATGGATTTAATAAAAGAAGTTCAAAAGGAATTTTCAACAGCGCAAGACATACCTTCCTTTGAAGCAGGTGATACAGTAGCTGTTTCATACAAGATTAAAGAGGGAGATAAAGAGCGTATTCAGCAGTTTACGGGAACCATCCTTCAACGCAGAGGCGTTGGAGCTACGGAAACCTTTACAATCCGTAAAATGTCCGGGAATATTGGTGTTGAACGTATTTTTCCAGTAGAGTCCCCGTTCATTGACGAAATTAAAGTGCTTAAGAAAGGTGCCGTTCGTCGGGCGCGTATCTTCTACTTCCGTAACCGAACAGGTAAATCGGCTCGTATTAAGGAAAAGCGTCAGTTCTAAGAGGAGCGATCAACATATTTATATAGAGGGATTCATCAAAATGAATCCCTTTTTTAGTTTTCGGCTACAATGCGTAGAAAAAAACCTCGTAAACCCAAATACCATCGCAACCTCAATGTATTGGATACAGGGTTGATCGTTTTAATTCTTGCAGCATTGGGAAATAGAACGTTTCCGGCAAACAACAATTTCCACGTCCCAATACCAGCCGATCATCAAAGCTTTGGTATCGATGTGTCTCATCATCAAGGAACGATTCAATGGGATACGTTATTAGCATCTAACGCAGTATCGCCATCGATCGATTTTGTTTTCGTAAAAGCCACTGAAGGAATGAACTGGATCGATCCTGAATGGGAAAGGAACCGCACAGCACTCAAAGAAAACAATATTAAGCATGGCGCATATCACTTTTATCAGAGCAAAGCACCTGCTACTATACAAGCAAGACACTTTCTCAACGTTTGGCAGCCCAATTCTGATGACTTACCTCCTGTTCTCGACATAGAAATTGATTTTTATACTGCGTATCACCACAAAGACTCTATTAAAACCTGGCTAAAAATCGTAGAAAGTACCTCTGGTTTTCGACCCATCATTTATTGTTCCCTCGACGACTATCAGCGCTATTATAAACAGCTTTTTTCTGAACACCAGTTTTGGTTGGCAGCCTATTCGAGGAACCTCCGTTTAGCAGATATGCCGAACATTATTTACTGGCAATTCACTGAAGATGCTATTTTACCTCACCATAAGGGAGTCAAGATCGATGCAAACATCAGCACCATCCGCTTTAATTAATCCTCTAGCACATTTAAAAGTGTACGACTTTTCTCTTCTGTTTCTCGCCACTCACTGGCAAGATCTGAATTTCGGGTAATGCCGCCTCCAACATATAAAGCAAATTTATTTTCCAACACCTGCATACAACGCAAGTTCACATAAACATCAAGTTGCGTTAACCCTTTTTTACCAATCAATCCGGTATAAAACTCGCGCTTATGCGGTTCAAAACTATTGATGAGCGATTTCGCTTCAATCGAAGGGGTTCCGCAAACGGCAGGAGTAGGATGCATGGTATCAATTAATGCATTCCACTTGTATGGTGGCAGGCGAAATTTAAAATTTGTACGAAGGTGATATACCG
Source organism: uncultured Fluviicola sp. (assembly GCA_964346075.1). Lineage (GTDB taxonomy): Bacteria > Bacteroidota > Bacteroidia > Flavobacteriales_D > Crocinitomicaceae > Brumimicrobium. The sequence continues at coordinate 7,318 of CAYFTH010000052.1, forward strand.
CTCCCGACTTTACCGTTTTGACATCACTTTTCTCAAATTCGGCAGGAGACTGTTCGCGGATGAGCTGCTCAATATAATTCTCTACAAAGGACTGCTCATCGTATTCTTTTTTGGTCCACTCTTGATCTTCATTACTTTTGGTTCCTGCCAAGGCCATTGACTCAATGGTTGTTTCCCCTCCCTTTAACAATACTTCAGGAGTAGCTCCGACCCATGTTCCAAAGGCAGGATCTGTCATTAAATAAATGAACGCCTCATCCCCATATTTTTCTATTAATGCATGGAAAATATCTAGTGGCTTTTTGTTCGTAGACTTCTCCACAGCGTGGATTCTTGAAAAAACAGCTTTTTGTATGTCGCGCGGTTCAAACTCGTGCATAAAAACATCCAATCCATTCAGATAAGCATTTCTGTTGGCAATAAAAACAGAATCAATCGTACGGTAGGTGAATGGGATCTTACTTTCATCAATACTCGTGTTTTCCTCCCGAAAAAAGTAACAGTTTTCCTTATTAAAATCAGTCACAAAAAAGACATCATTGGGCAGTTGAATGAGCGAACTCTTCTCCCAATCACCCGTGGCTTTTTTGATGGCTCCATCCGGAAACTTATAAGCTAAAAATCCTTTCATACTATTTTTTTCTTGGCACGATCATTACAGTCAGTCTACCTGTGCATACCAGAGCGTCGTTTGCACTATCATATACATCGACTTGCCATACGTGGGTGCGCTTACCAGCATGCACTATTTTTCCTATTGCTTTCGCCGTTCCAGACTTCATGCCCCCAACATGATTTGCATTAATCTCAATTCCGACAGGCACTTCCTCCTCGACATCGAGTAGCAACGTCGATCCCATGGAGCCAATACTTTCAATGAGAGCAGCACTTGCACCTCCGTGCAACAAACCCATCGGTTGATGTGTGCGTTGGTCGACAGGCATAGTAGCTACCACGTAATCTTCTCCCACCTCGACACACTTCATGCCCAAATGTTCCATGAGCGTACCCTTATTAAAGGCGTTTATCGTTTCTAAATCTACTTGTTTTAACATATTTACAAAAGTAAAAATCGGGTTATTAAAAAACTATTTAGGATAAAACATTTGAAAAAATAATTTGTGCGCAAGAGGAAAAGTTAACTTTGCAGTAAAGCTCAAAACCATGATCAAGGAGAATGTTGACATCGCGCCATATACAACTTTCGGTGTAAGCGCTATGATTAAATCGCTAGGTATTTTTACCAGCACTGAAGAACTAAAAGAGTTACTTCAACACAACAAAAATGAAGCGATCACCGTTTTGGGCGGAGGAAGTAACGTGCTTTTCACAAAAGATTATGACGGCCTGATATTAGTCAATCGCATCAAAGGCATCACTGTTGTCCATGAGGACGAAAACGAAGTTCTTGCGAAAGTTGGGGCTGGTGAGAATTGGCACGAATTTGTGATACACAGCATAAAAAATGAATGGGGAGGTATCGAAAATCTGTCTTTAATTCCGGGAAGTGTTGGTGCCAGCCCTATGCAGAATATCGGCGCCTATGGTGTGGAAATTAAAGACGTTTTTCAAGAACTTACAGCACTTAACATAGCCACCGGAAAGGAGGAAACCTTTGATTATGAAGACTGTGAATTTGGATATCGCGAAAGTATTTTTAAAAGAGCCCTCAGCGGTAAATACATCATCACCAGTGTGACTTATCGGTTAAACAAAGTGCATACACTCAATACGCTCAATACGTCGTATGGGGCTATCGAATCGGAATTGGAGAAAAAAAGAATTATCAATCCGACAATAAAGGATGTTAGCGATGCCGTTATTTCCATTCGTCAATCCAAATTACCAGACCCCAAGAAAATTGGAAATGCTGGAAGTTTCTTTAAAAACCCGGTGGTAAGTAAAAGTGCTCTCAAAAAAATACAGAAAGTTCATCCTGATGTTCCTTCCTACTCGCTCGACGACGATCGCGTAAAAATTCCCGCCGGATGGCTCATCGACACTGCCGGATGGAAAGGAAAACGAATGGGCAGTTATGGCGTTCATGCCAAACAGGCTTTAGTACTTGTAAATTATGACAATGCGAAAGGGCAAGAAATCTATGATTTATCACAACGCATTCTCGACGATGTTAAAGAACGATTTGGGATTCATTTAGAGCGGGAAGTGAATGTTATCTAATGTTTTTACCAACAATATAACAACCCACTTCCAGTCTCAAATCAATTGTCTCCCAGTCAACTTATACACAACGTCAAGTGCAATAAATCAAAGGGATTGCTATACCTTTCTCCAAAAATAGGCTATCTTTGCAGACATATTAATATCAGCAGGCACCTGTTTGCTGAAAACCAACATTTATGGCTAGAGACATATTTGAAAAGATTAAAGAGAATAGAGGACCGATCGGTCAGTTTGCAAAAGGAGTTCACGGATACTTTACCTTCCCCAAATTAGAGGGTGAAATTGGTAACAAGATGACGTTTCGCGGATCAGAATGTTTAGTTTGGTCCGTAAATAATTATTTAGGCCTTGCTAACGACCCAGAAGTGCGCAAGGCAGATGCTGACGCCGCTGAAAAATGGGGTATGGCTTACCCGATGGGATCTCGCATGATGACGGGGCAAACACATGAACACGAAGCGTTGGAAAACGAGCTTTCTGACTTTATGAAAACCGAAGATACCATCCTGCTCAATTTTGGATACCAGGGTATGGTTTCAGCAATTGATAGTTTGGTGAGCCGCAATGACGTCATTGTTTACGATAGTGAGTCGCACGCCTGTATACTCGACGGAATGCGACTTCATGCAGGGAAGCGATTTGTCTTTAAGCACAACGACATGGAGAGCTTCGATAAGCAGATGGAGCGCGCTACAAAAATTGCTGACAAAAATGATGGTGGTATTCTGGTCATTACAGAAGGTGTTTTTGGAATGGCAGGGGACCAGGGAGACTTGAAAGGTCTTGTAGAGTTTCGCAAGTCCGGAAAATATGATTTTCGTCTCTTTGTAGATGATGCTCATGGATTTGGAACGATTGGAGAAACAGGAATGGGTGCTGGAGATGCTCAGGGCGTCCATGAAGAAATAGATGTTCTGTTTGGCACTTTTGCTAAATCAATGGCTTCTATTGGTGCATTTATTTGTGCCAAAGAGCATATTGTAGAGTATTTGCGCTATAACATGCGTTCGCAGATGTTTGCAAAATCACTTCCAATGCCATTGGTTGTAGGAGCCAGAAAACGACTTGAGTTATTGAGAACACAACCGAAGCACAAAGAGAATCTGTGGAAAATTGCCACTGCTTTACAAAGTGGTTTAAAAGAAGCTGGTTTTAACATTGGTAACACCAACTCACCAGTTACTCCTGTGTTTTTAGAAGGGAATCTTGCTGAAGCTACGAACCTCACGTTCGATTTACGTGAAAATTATAATATTTTCTGTTCGATCGTCATTTATCCAGTTGTGCCCAAAGGGACTATCATGTTAAGATTAATCCCAACTGCTGTGCACGAATTGGAAGATGTATCTTACACGATTGAAACATTTGTAAAAGTCAAGAAAAAATTGGATAACGGAGACTACAAGGCCGAAGAGTTGGCCAATGTAGAGGTGGATAAATAATCCTGGCTATTATTTGTTATTCATTGTTAATAGAAAAAAGTGCCGGCCTGAGGGTCGGCACTTTTTATTGCTTCAATAAATGCCCAATGCAATTCTTACGGGTTCATTTCCATGAACCAAGGGCATATCAAATAGCAAAACGATAAAAAACAAAAGGCGCCCTCTCGGACGCCAATTGTTCTCTACTTTGTTTCTTCCTTAAAAATTCAAACTCAAGCCTGCTGAGAATGGACGATAATCCGGACCTTTGCCAGATTCAAATAAACTGGTCAGACCATAGTTCGCAAAAACTGTGAACTTCCCCACTCCAAACCTGACACTCGCATCAACTAATAATGGACTGAGGTGATAATGGCCCTTATTAATATCTTTGCGTTTTTGATCCTGCACAACATATTTCTGTTTGACGCGCGAACCAATTCGGTAACTCACAACAGCACCTGCAGAAAAATGGAAGCTTTTTTCTGGATCGTTCCCGGGCATCAATGTAAAGTATATGGGAGCCGAAATGTATGACGTATTTAAAAAATTCTTGTCAAAAGTTTTCGTACTATCTTGCGCTGCAAATATGGTCGTATCATTATAGGCCAGAGAAGAACTTGTTGATTTCAATGCATATCTATTAAAGCGAAAACCTAGACCAGTGAAAAATCGAAACTTCTCTGTACCCAGTTTTGTGTTGAATTCCCACAAGTTTAAATTAATCATAAAACTTTTCGCATAATCCAATTCCAGGTAGATGTTGTTCGGATCATTATTGATTCCAAAATCATCAGAAGTGAAATAACCATTCATTCCAAATTCTAAGCCTCTCCAGTGATTTACTTCCCACTCATCATCATCGTCTTCGTCTTTAACGACAGTCGTGTCGCCATCATTCTGCGTGATTGTAATCACTTTTCCTTTGTAAGAGATTTTCGTTGTATCCTTTTTTTCTTCTTCTTGAGCAAATGACAAACTCATAAAGAAAACTGCTCCTGATAATGTAATTATTCCTTTCATAATTTTCCGTTTTATTTACCTGTAAGACGATCAAATCAATGATTTGTTACATCACTTTTTTTACTTTTTTGAAGTGCGTTCAAATTTGAAGTCACCCAACTGAATAACAGTACGTTTACTATCTGATTCTTCGTTAACAGCCAATATTGGCTTATCGTCATTGACGCCAGATAAGGTGGTGTTTAAGATGTTCTTTAAGTCAGGTTTTTGATTGCTATTCAGTACTTTTTTACGTTTCAAATAAGCAGCTGTAATGTCTAATATAGTCGGAATCTCTTCTTGATTCGCTTTGGCTTTAGTCCGTTTATTTTCAGCGACGGAGACCGCTTCATCCTTTTGCTGAGGTTCTAATGCCGCCATTACGTTTGTCAACCCTCTAGCTTTCACATTAGCGAACGATTTCTTTTGTATTGTAAGTTGAACGCTATTCGTTTGCTTTGGGTCCGTCGTATTTCTCAGCTCTTCTTTCACCTTGATGGTGTTACCTTTTGAAGCCACAAAAGTAGTATTAGCGGTGATGTTGTTCACTTGCTCATTTTGCTTATTCTCCTTCTCCCGAGCATTGAATAGGACAGGTGAATACTGATAATCATCGATCGAAATAGCTAAACACTTCTGTACATAATGAGTGCCCCCCGTATTTGATAAAGAACCCATCAACCAAAAGAAAGCAGCAAATGAAGCGGCAGCAACACCAATCATCCAATTGCGAGCAGCGATTGAAATGAAATGACCATCATCCTTACCAGCCAACAATTCTCTTTTGTATGGATAATGTACTTTTTCCTGGGATAAATGTGCCTTACCGAATTGTTTAAATTTTTTTGAATAAAAAGGGTGATCCTGAACAAACTGTTCTACCTCTTTTTCATCGTCATTTGACAGGTCTCCTTCGTAGTACGCAACGAAAAAGTACAGTGCGTTTTGTTGATTGACAGAATCATAAAGAACTCCAGCTTTATCAAACTTCTCCTCTGGTTTGGTCATTGAAACATCATCCTGAAGTGCTAATGCATCTTGAATATCCAGTTCTGGATGTTGTGCCAGAAAATCATTGAGCACCTCCTCCTCTTCCTTTGAGAGATTACCCTCCCAACGATCTAAAAGATATGCTTCATAATTTCCTCTGGTAACCTTCATTATATGACTGCTTCTAATTTTCCTATATATTTCTGCAATTGCTTGCGTGCTCGGTAGATGTAAACTTTCACTTGTGAGGATTTCAAATCCAGTATCTCACCGATCTCCTCATAACTATATCCTTCATAGTCGCGGAGTAAGATGGCCGATTTCTGTATCGCAGGTAAGGTTGCAAGCGCCTGATTTAACACTTCTTTCAAATCACTCGTTTCCTGCGTAATTGTCGGTTCATGATGATACTCGTCAATGGCGACGACCTTATTTTTTTTCTTGTTGTCCAAAAACTTGTTATACACTGTTCGAAATAAGTAAGATTTCACCTTTTCACGCTGGATGGTCTTCTTCTTGATCCAAACTTTTTCAAAAGCATCCTGGACCAGATCTTGAGCCATAGATTCTTCTTTGCACAGTTGTAGTGCAAAACGATAAAGTCCATCACTGAACTCATGAACGGCGCTATGGTAATTCCTTTTATCCAATTTCATAGCTAGACGATCAACTTCGCGATTTGTTACAGAAATTGCAATACTTTTTATCAAATAAATGCATTCCCCTATCAATCTAATAAATAGACTATCGCAGTTACCGATTTACGACGTTATAAAATCATCAATTGTGTAACTTAAGTAACTGAATGTAATTGTAATTCATGTTATCTTTAACCTATAATAAGATTTAATTATTAAAAGAAAATTATGGAAGAAGAAAACAACAACAATCAAGAACACGGCTACATGATGCCTCGAATCGGTGATACAGCACCAGATTTTGAAGCAATGTCGACAAAAGGAAAAATCAAAATGAGTGAGTTTGCTCAGGGTAAATGGACAGTTATGTTTTCTCACCCTGCAGACTTTACACCAGTATGCACGACAGAAATGAGTGGTTTTGCAGAGCGTAAAGGCGAGTTTGAAGCTTTAAACACAGAATTGCTTGGGTTAAGTATAGACAGCGTCCACGCTCACTTGGGATGGGTACAAAATGTACGCAAAAACACTGGAGTCTATTTCGATTTCCCAATCATTGCCGATTTGGACATGAACGTTTCTAAAAAATACGGAATGATACAACCCAATGAGAGCGAAACAGCTGCTGTACGCGCCGTATTCTTTATCGATCCGGAGAAAAAGATTCGGTTGATCATGTATTATCCGCTAAATGTTGGACGGAATATGGATGAAATCCTGAGGTCATTAGTAGCCTTACAAACTTCGGACGAACACGGAGTAGCAATGCCACTCGACTGGAAAAAAGGAGATAAAGTCATCGTTCCACCACCCAAAACACTCGACGAGTTGAACGACCGTTTAGCAGATGACAGTTGCGAGAAAGTAGACTGGTATTTGGCGAAGAAAGAATTATAATTGTTTGTTTTTCACCAATAAATACGGTAGTCCTAACAGTCTACCGTATTTTATGTTTCATCTTGTTATTGTTACATCATACCACCTGAAAAAATTGTTTAAGAAGTATCAACACAGCCAAACAACCACTTACTAATTGAGTATTCTATAATTCCCTTTTAGCATAAAGTAAGTAGTTTTCTTCAAGGAGAATATTATTTATCATATATTCGTCGTATCTAATCGTAATAATATTACCATGAAAATAAGTCTTTTTGTTGTTTGGCTATTCATCCTTTTTCAATTTGCTTCATGTAAAAAAAATGATGAAACTTCTGCTACAATTTCTAGCTGTTCATCCATTCCAGGATCATTCGAAATAACACTCAATGGGAATCAACATCAATTGGAAATAACGAATCAAACAGATTATTTTATTACCTACAATTTAGTTGGGGAACAAAAAAACAGCATTGTAGTCTTTGGAAAAGATCAAAGTGATCAATTTATGCATGTTGAAGGAATTTTGCCTAATGAGCTCTCAGTGGGTTCCCATTCCTACAATTCCAGCAATCTTAATTTTGATTTCTTTGACATTAGCTTAGATACCGCCAGCTATTACACGACACAATTAACAATCCATATCAGTGAGAGTGAATTAAGTCCTCAAGATGGTCTTTACAATCCGATTCGAGGAACTTTTCAAGGTTTAGCGCATTCGTATCCTTGGTTTAATGGTCAACCTCCTGCTGATACTTTTGCTTATTCCGGCGAATTTTGTCTAAATGGATATCTCATGAATTAATTGAGCCATTGATGACTTTTGATGTACTATTTAAACCATTCCATCTTTCTTAATTTAATTGGGCTTGCCTTAAGGAAATAATCTTTTTCACAATCAAACGTGTGCATATTTTCAGTTTTGACAACATCAATGTAGCTATTCAACACATTGGAAAGCAATTGAACGCATTTGTATTTCATTCATCGTGTCATCGTGTGGGAAAAAGTAACTATTTAGGTTATACGATTTAAAATCGTCACTTAAAAAAAGGAAATCAACTACTCTATGAAGAATGTTTTACTTTTCGTACTTGCTTTACTCTTTGCCTGAACAGTTAGACACATGAGCGATTTATCTTCAGTTTTTTATTTGGTGCATTTTTGGTTGATAAAATAGTTCAAATAATCATCAATAAAAGTTCCCAGATAATAAGGTAAATTCATTAAATAAAACGTTTTCCCTTTTCTCGTTTTTGAAGTTTCTATTTTAAACGATCCTCCGTATATGCGAACAGCAAAATGATGAGTGGATTGGTCTATAAATTGATGTAAAGATCTTAAACTGCCTGTTGCTCCTGATTTTATTTCAATGGGAATTAGCATTCCGTTAAAAACTCGCACTAAATCAACTTCTGCCGAAGACTGTGTTTTATCTCTTACCCAAAATTTAGGTTTTTGATAACTCCCTTTATTCAATGAAATTAATTCCTGAGTAATCAAATGAGGAATAATAGCTCCTTTATAAGCTGAGCTAAGATCATCCATCGTCAATAGTTGTGCTTGAATATTCAGGTCAAAATTTAATATTCCTGTATCAAGAATTTGCAAGCGAGGTGATTTTTTCTGATCAGGTAAGGCAGGGGTCTCCGTACTTGTACACGGATAAATGATTTGAATTACTTTTGCCATGTCCAGACTCCTAAACGCCTCTCCTATTTCTCTGGATTTGTAGTTAGAGTTCCCAAAATTTTGAAATTTTACGCGTTGATCAACTAATGCTGAAGCTGATTGCATAACATGACGTATAATTTTTTGGTCCGTTCTACTTTCAGCATATTTTGATATATCATCTTTATAAGTATTCCATATACTTTCGTAAATAGGAACTAAGCGAGTCATATCGCTATACTGCCTATAATTCGCCACTACCTCAGGCATACCTCCTATGATACAATAGGTATGAAATAATTTGAGCGCTACTTTATGTGTAACTTCGTCAACAGGAATATGATTAATCCGATCAAGAATATGTTGGTTCTCCGTCGCTATTAAAAACTCCTGAAAATTCAATGGGAAAAGATAAAGATAGTTGACTCTACCTACCGGAAAGTGTTGTACTTTGTGAAGGCTATGCTCCAATAATGAACCAGCCGCAATGACGTTTAAAGCTGAAAGTTCTTCATGAAAAAAGCGCAAAAAACTAATAGCTTTGGATGACTCTTGTATCTCATCGATGAATAACAATGTGTTTTTCCATTTGGAAGAGGGTATTTTAAATTCTAAGGATAAGATATCTGCTAATTGCTGAACGTTTTTGCTTGACTCAATATAATCAAGGTGTTCTGACTTTTCCAGATTCAACTCAATGTAATGACCATAGGCTTTAGCAAATTGCCTAACTATCGTTGTTTTTCCTACCTGTCGAGCGCCTCTTAAGACAAGAGGCTTACGATGATCATCCTCTTTCCACAACATCAATTCTTTATACGCAGCCCTATTAAAGTCTATCATTTCTAAGTAACTAACACAAAACAAGGGTAAATGTACGATTATTTTGTATCAAAACAAGGGTAAATATTTAGTATTTTTGTAATAAAACAAGGGTAAATTAATTGAATTAACTCCTTAAAAAATTGTTTGGCTTCATTTTTACTCTTAGAAACACCATATTTTAACGAATACATGACAAGTTATTGAGCGCAATTGTATTTCTTTCAGCGTGTGGGGATAAGAAAATATTTATGTTATACGCTTTGTAAATCATGCCTTTAAAAAACATGATAATCAAATAATTACTCTATGAAAAACGTTTTACTTTTCGCTTTTCTATTACTCGGTTTAGGACTCGTATCCTGCAAGAAGGACAAGGGTGATGATACGTTACCCAATAATACTACTTCCACTTCAGGCTGCTCATCGAATTCAGGAATATTTGAAATGAGCCTAGGAGGAAATCAACATACCCTGCAGATCAACGATCAAACCCATTTCACTATTCTGTATGATTGGTATGGCGAACAAGAAAATAATTTTGTAATTAACGGCGAGGATCAAAATAGTAAGTCTATTTATATTGAGGGAATTTTGCCAGGACAATTATCTATAGGCTCTCATTACTATACTGCAAATGATCTTGATTATGACTTCTTTGATATTAGTTTAGACACCTCCAGCTATTACACTAGTGAATTAACAATTAATGTTATCGAAAGTAATTTAAATCTTCAGGAAGGTGTATACAAACCAATCAAAGCAACCTTTGAGGGAATAGCGCATTCATATCCCTGGTTCAATGGGCAACCTCCAAATGATACAATTCCTTATTCTGGCGAGTTTTGCCTGAATGGATATATGATGGAATAGTCTCCATTTGAAAAATACGTATTTTAATAGCTGTCCTCGGTTCACTGCATATTTTTAACTATGACGCAAATATAAAACCTCTGCGATCGTAGCGCCTTCACTTTGCGCCCC
>CAYFTH010000052.1:18005-19711 GCA_964346075.1 uncultured Fluviicola sp.
AAAGAAATTATTTTTTCATCATAAATCCTGTTTATTTTCTGATAATCAAATATTTGGGTGAAGTTGAAATACGTAATTTTTTATTATTTTTCCAATATGTAACTTTTATCACTTGCTCATTTAAAAATCAATCGTACATTTGCGATAAGCAATATGAAAAGAACATTAGCAAATATCGCATTTGAGCAAGACGAAGAGCAGCTTGCAATTTTTGCAAAAGCGCTCGGACATCCGACTCGAATCAAAATTCTGACTCATTTAGAGAAACAGAGTTGCTGCTATACAGGTGATCTTGTAGATATTTTGCCCGTTTCACAATCGACCATTTCACAACATTTGAAAGAGTTGAAAAATGCTGGGTTAATTCAAGGAGAAATCACTCCGCCGAGAATAAAGTACTGTATTAATCAAGTGAATTGGATAAAAGCAAAGCAGTTATTTGCAGCATTATTTAGTTAAAAAAAAATTTAATAAACCAATCGTCTATTGGCGATGAACAATAAATAGATCATATGAAAACAATTAAAATTTTAGGAACAGGTTGTCCAAAGTGCAAACAAACGGAGGCTACTGTTAATGAAGTACTTAAAGAAAATAACATCGAAGCAAATGTTGAAAAGGTAGAAGACATTCAAAAAATCATGGAGTACAACGTGATGACGACCCCTGTCCTGGTAATCGATGAAGAAATTAAAGTGAAAGGAAAAGTTCCTTCAAGAGAAGAAGTATTGGAATTATTAAAATAGAAATCATGGAACAAGCAAAAGAAATATGTCCTACAACGACCAGAAACAAAATTGCTGAAGGAGCAGTTTTAATCGATGTAAGAGAAAAAGATGAAGTAGCAGCGTTGAGTTATGATGTTCCTCAACTCATGCATATTCCACTGAGTGAGTTTGAAGACCGTTATGAAGAAGTCCCAAAAGACAAAGAGGTTGTGATGGCATGCAGAAGTGGAGCTAGAAGTTTAAAAGCAACTTATTTTCTAATGAATCACGGTTGGACCAATGTTTCCAATATGGAGCACGGTATTATTCGTTGGGCGCAAAAAGACTTCCCAACAAAAGGAGATAAAAATGCCGTTTTAGAAAATAATCAAGATGGTGGATGCTGCGGCACTACTTCTTGCTGTTAATTACAACAAAATATTGATCATGAAATATACTGTAGTTGCAAAATCAAAAGAATCAGGTGTTGGCGAAATTGATGCTAAAAACAATCGCTATGAATTCGGCATTAGTCAAGATCAAAAAGATATGGCTGGTCCCGCAGAATTATTGCTGAGTGCTTTTGCAGCCTGTTCGCTTAAAAATGTAGAACGATTTTCTTCTATCCTGGAGTTTGGATATGAAAATGCTGAGATTCATGTAGAAGGTGTGCGACAAGACAAGCCGCCTTTAATGAAGGAAATTAATTATACGCTTGAAATCAAAAGCTCGGATGAAAACCTAAACCCTGATTTATTACATAAAAACATCCAAAAATTCGGAACCATTTACAATACTTTAAGTCATGGTTCTACAATTAATGGAGAAATAAAAGTTATCAAATAAAATGTTTGATTGGTTACAAGACATATCGGATTGGTTGGTCTATGATACAATGGGCTTATCGAATGAAGCTCACCTGGCGGATGCGTTGAACTTCTTTATTTACGATTCCATCAAAATTCTCATCCTCATTTTCATCATTATTTTATTGATGGG
>CAYFTH010000053.1:0-18812 GCA_964346075.1 uncultured Fluviicola sp.
GTAAAAACACCCATGGCACCACTACTTCCATCGCAAGTGGTTTCTCCGGCATTTCCACTGCAAGATGCATTGTAATAATCAGGTGTGGAGCCATTGCCCGCGCAGGTTTGACAGGCCGTTCCGAACCAATCCTGGACCTGAGCGTAGTCGGTAAACATCTCATTGTTGGTAGAGTCTACGCATTCAACAGTCGTTTGTTCTGCGTCTGAATTGGGCGCGAGATTTGGACTACAGCCTGTGGGGCATTGCCCGTAACTTTTGGCGAGTGCAAAGCACATACACGTTAAAAGCAAAATTTTATTGCTGATGCCCTTCAGCGCTGTTTTCTTATTCTTCATCATAAGTCTTATGTTTTTATCCACGTTCTGTTTTCATTATCCAGGAATCCTGTACAATCAGTTTTTAATAATTTTTTGGGTGTGGTGGTAGTCATCTCCACTAATATGAAGGAAGTACAATCCACTTTCACCAGGGATCGAAATGTTCATTTCTGATGTTTGCTCCATCGGTCGTTCTACTACTTTTTTACCGTCAGTTGAGAAGATTGCAATTATTCCAGATGAATGCGTTCCATTTGCTTGAATCGTTATGGCTACGTCAGTTGGGTTCGGGCGAACTGAAAAGGCTTCTTCAGCAGCATTTTCATCAAGAGAAACTGAAGCGACTTGGTAACACGATGATGTGTCAATGCAGCCTGATTGATCGATAATGACGGCATACAACCCGTTTTCTTCTGGTTCGAAGAGTTGATCTGTTTCACCCGATATAACAGTATTGGCGTCGCAATCCAGCCATTGGTAATTGGCATTGTTATTTTGTGATTCTAAGGTAGCGCCATTGACAACAACTGAGGTGTCAATGTTGGGAAGAACAGTGACGTCAAAAGAGCACGACACAGTGTTTCCGTTGCCATCATTCGCTTCATAGATATTTGTGGTTGTTCCCGATGGAAAAGTTGAACCACTCGATAATCCATTCGTTAAAGTTGTAGATACCGGCTCACCATACCATTTTAGAATCACTTTTCCAGGTCCTGACTGAATTCCTGATTGTGTACTTCCATCAACTACTCCGTTGATAAAAGATGAACCGCCTGCACCACTTCCGCCGGTCCAGTTTCCTGCTGAACTACCATCTTCACCAGTAAGTCCACCACCATCGGCACCGGGGATATTGACTGTAGTTCCGATTTGGTTGGCAGCCCCTTGACCGCCACCATCGCCACCAATTCCCAAGGTGCCGTCTTGTCCATCATACATGGGGTCGTCATTGGAAACGCCTCCAGCACCTCCCGCTGATTGCGTGCCGCCTTGTGCCATTGAGCCTGTCATTGGAAAACCAGCTCCGCCACCACCGCCGTAGTAGCCGCCGCCACCGCCGCCACCGGTACCTCGGCTTCCTCCGGCAACTCTGTCACCGCCAGCACCAGCACCTCCAGCAGCGACGATAATTCTGTCTGACAAACTATTACCGCCGATGCGAATATCTGAAGCTCCGCCACCTCCACCGGCTATAGCAGCTGCTGTTGGTGCGCTTCCTGCATCTCCTCCACCGTTGAAACCTCCGTTTTGGTCCAGGTTTCCACCATCGCCTACATAAATATAGAGTTGCTCTCCAGTAGAAACGGGGATTTTGCCTTCAGCATAACCGCCAAATCCACCTTCGATACCGCCGGCATTGCTGTTGCCCTGCGCGCCGTACAACTCAACAAAAAGAGTGTCAACCCCGGCGGGAACGGTAAAAACTTCTTCGTTTCCTGTGAATGGAATTGTGTCTGTAGTAAGCGTACATATATCTACACCTTCTGGTGACGTATAGTTGTAAACACTTTCACAGCTGTTGTTGGCTGCCTGAAAAGCGGTGTCGTCAGGACAGGTGATTTCGAGGCACTGACTCCATCCGTGACCAATAACTATTATCGATAGTATTATACTGAGTAGACTTTTCGTTTTCATAAGTTTTGCTTTTATCGTTGGTTCAAAACTATGGCAATGGAATGTCAAAATCGACTTTAAGGGGTTAACAAAAGGGTTACAAATGAAGAAAAAGGCCTATATTTCGTCTAAAAATGACTTAATATCAGAGTTTTGTGGAAGGTTAAGCTTTTTCCGCAATCTGTTTCTGCTCATTTTCACACTGCTGGGTTCTATGTTCATAAAAGTAGCGATTTCTTTTGTTGAGAAATCCAGTAATATGAACGAGCACAAACGCAGGTCTGTTTTGGTTAATCTGTCAAATTTAGATTTGAGTCGATGCAAAAACGCGCGCTGAGCCTGGTTGATTTTGAGTTCGAGTTCTTTTCGGTTTTTATCAATGAATAGACTTTGATTGACTAAGTTTTTGATTTCTTTTAAGTCGCTGTAATCGGCGGCACTATTTTGAACAACCTTTCGAATTTCGCTGTTGAGATTTTCCAGTAGCTGATTTTTTTCATTAATGTGGATGGCAAAATTTTCGATTTCCCGCTTTTTAAAGGCGAGTTCGTTGTGAAGTTGGTCTTGCTCGCGCTGTAAAATTTGTTGTTTGAGTGCATTGCGTTGGAGTCGACCCCGCTGATTAAAAATAATGAGAACCGTAACGACCAGCAAGACAAGAATGCCGGCAATAATAGTCCAAAGTTTGATCGTGTTCAGCTTGGATTCTTTGGCTTTTAGTTCTGACTGCTTTTTGAGCAATTGAATTTTTTGCTCTTCTTTTCTCAGTTTGTACTCCATCTCAATTGCGGCAATGCGATCCGTAATTTCTGCACCTTTTATAGCCTCTTGCTGGCGGTTATATTTCTCCATGTGCACCATGGAAAGGCGATAGTCCCCCATTCTCTTATAGGCCTCCACCATTTGCTTTTGCACGTCGGCAATGAAAAATTTAGCATCAATGTCGCGAAAATAGTTCAGTGCCTCTTTTGCCAGCTCAACAGCTTTTTGATACTCTTTCTTTTCTATAGCAACTTTTGCCAAATTAGAAAGGGCTGATCCTATTCCGTTTTTATTGTCGATGTTTTTGAATAAATCCAATGCTTTGTTGTACTTGGTATTGGCTTCTTGAAATTGTTTTAAGGAAAAATGAACTTCTCCCATGTTATTGAGTACAGATGCCGTGTACAAATCATTGCCTTTGTCCTTGATGAAATCGTAGGCTTGCTCGTAGTAGTGCATGGCATTTTCGTACTCCTTATTTCCCGTATATGCGAGCCCTAGGTTAATGTATAGTCCTGCTAGTGTTATTGGACGGGCATCCTCCTTTTTATAAAGTTCTTTTGATTGTTCGAGGTAGTCAATGGCGCGAGTGTGATTATCAATGCGCGTGTACACATTGGCGAGATTACCCATGGTTTGTGCCACGAGAATAGAATATTCGCGTTCTTCAAAATACTCCAGCGCATCTAAGAAGTAACTTGCCGACATATCATAACTCCCCGTTCTGTAAAACATGACACCTATTTTTTCTTTTGCGCGAGCAGCGAGAGAATCGTGACCTCCTTCCTTGAGAAGCTCGAGCGCACGTACTTTGTACTTTAGTGCTTCGGAGTAGTTTTCAGCTTCATGATAATATAAACTGAGCTGATTGAGTTGATTGATTTTTTTAGAGGAATTGAGGCGCGTGCTGTTCAACTCATGTACTAAGCTGTCGATGCGCTTCATAGGTTGACTAGTACCTTGCAAAAATGTGCTGGTAAAGAAAAGTAAGAGGATGATATTCTTATAACGACTCCCGAAAGGTATAATCATTTTTCCAGTATGTAATATACGTTTGTTTGCCATTTCGTCGTATCAGTTTCTTGACCAGGATCAGTTACGTATTCTTCAATGACGGGTGAATCTTTTGATAGGTTGTTTTCCTCCAAATAGTGATCGAGACGATCATGAGCCACATGAATACTGTCGTAACTTCCATAGTGTTCGTATTTCAGCGCTTTTCCTCCCAAAACCCAGGAAGAATAGGAGGTGTCAATATCGGCTTCGAGTTCTCGTATGGGTACGGCTGCTGCCATGGTTGTTTTCCCCTTTTTATCATCCCATGAAAAATAGAGACCTGTAGGTGCTCCGGAAAGGGTGAAGTTCTCATTCACATAGCCGTAAATGGCGGGAAGATGTTCCGCATAAAAAGATTGAATATCATCAAAATTTAACTGATCCTTCACTCCAACAAAATTGCGCTGCGGGATTTCGGTCTCCTGGATTGATGATAAATGGGGTTTACTTTTTTTATGAAGGCCTTTATGTATGACTTGTTTGAGCTTTTCGAGTCCCTTTTCGAAGTCCTTGCCGATAGCATCTTCCATATCCATAAACAACAGCATGATGTTCCACGGGTAAGCCATTTCTCCTTCCATGTGCCAGGTGACTTTCGTTCCATTCTTCGTTTCGTGAAATGCGTAATAGGTTGGGTTCTCTGATTCAAATGGCTCAACAAACTTTAAATTGACGCGTAACGTATCTTGTTGTTTGCGTGATAGAGTCATGATTCCTTCACCTACCTCTTCGTTGCCATTCCAGTGATAGCTGCTTCCTGCTGTACCGGATTCACCATGAATCGTCACTTGCATATTGGTGTCAATCTCAGACCACGGACTCCATTTGTCAAAATGATTGAAATCAGCAACGAAAGATGTTATGACTTCTTTTTCATCATCCACTTGAATCGTACGTTCAACCGTGTATTTGTTAGTTGTAAATAGTGGAAGTACAAAGAAAACACCTATGAGAATCAATAGGAATACAAAAATGAATTTGATCACCTTTTTCATGAGAGAAAGTTTTTAAGTATACAAAACTGGGATCGCGTGCTGAGCGAGAAGCAATAAAATGGAAGCAGAAAAGAAATGAAATGCGATACGCTCGCGTACCCGAAGGTGCTTAGGCAATATCCGCTACTGTATCATATTCCATTTCTTTCACTTCAAACTCCTCATTTTCTGGGTCAAAAACTTTGCAAGCATCTATGGGTTTAGCATAAATATGAAGCGTCATTGCACGTTGACGAAAGGGGTTTTTGATGATGTGATACCCCATATCGTCATTCATATATGATATTTTACCAGGAGATAAATCCATGCGGTGTGTTTCTTTCAGCTCACCTTTTTCATCTTCCTTAATACGAATTTCTTCTACTGTACCTTCGATTTGATATACCCAGCAATCTTGACCACCGTGACCATGAATGGGCGTCTCTGCCTGCTGATCCCAACAAAGTAAGAGGAGCTCGTATTCATCTGTGCGAGCCACGCAATTCCGCGTGTAACCTTCTTCTGCCCAGGTCGCAAATGTTTCAAAGGCTTCTGGTGAGAGATCGAGTTGACTTACAACTTGGGATCGTTCGGACTCACTCACTCGATCCAATGCCTTAGCCAGACCTTCTATTGTATTTATCTTATCCATTGTTCAATTTTCTAAGTTCTTTTCTTCTAAGCCGTTAAAAAAACCGTATTTTTATCTCGAAAATAAAGAAAAATTAGCGTTTTCGGGCTATTTTTTGTCAAAACTTTAGCTTTAAACGTCATTTTTTTGTTTAAAAAACGAAACAGATTACAACAATGAAAAAATCGTTATCTCAATTTCAATCCATAGTAGAAGCGCTTCTGAAAGATGAGGCAGAAAACCCAATGGCCGAGCATATCCCTGCAAATGAGTTGTTTGATCGGCTCGACTTATCACTCGAAGAGGAACCTATCGATGAGGAACGTTTTGATAAAGCTTTAACAGAGCTGGTTATGAAAACACCGCGAACAGCTACGAATGCGTTTTTTAATCAGCTGTTCGGCGGAAGAAATGAAAAAGCTATATTGGGAGACCTGCTGGCAGTCGTACTGAATAATTCAATGTACACTTATAAGGCAGCTGGTCCTCAAATAGGAGTAGAGAAGGTGATTCTGCGACAGATTTGCGATATGATAGGCTGGAATGATCAATCTGATGGTACTATTGCTACAGGGGGTTCGATGACGAACTTCATGGGTATGCTGATGGCGCGTGATGCGAACGATCAAAAGGTTCGCTTCGAAGGATTAGAGAAAAAGCTAACGGTTTATACTTCAAAAGAATCGCATTACAGCATACCAAAAAATGCTGCTTTTTCAGGTATCGGAAGAGATAACGTACGATTTATTCCTACCGATGATCGCGGTAAAATGGATGTTGAAGTTCTTAAAGGTACAATTGCAGCCGACCAGGCGAATGGTTATCATCCCGTCTTGGTGAATGTAACTGCAGGAACAACAGTATTAGGAGCGTTTGACAATATCGAAGCTATAAGCACTGTTTGTGAAGAACAAGACATTTGGTTACACGTTGATGGTGCCTATTGCGGATCAGTGTTGTTTAGTGAAACTTATCGTCATCTAATCAAAGGCGTAGAAAAAGTTGATTCCTTCAGCGTCAACGCCCATAAGATGTTGGGAACGCCTTTGACGTGTTCGATCATTGTGGTTAAGGACAAACAACATTTAAGAGATTCGTTTGCCAATGATGCGAGCTACCTCTACCAAACGGATCACGATGAATTTAACTTAGGTAAAACTTCATTGCAGTGTGGTCGTAGAAATGACGCACTCAAATTCTGGACGTTATGGAAACGTGTAGGAACAAAAGGACTTGCATCTATAGTAGATCATCAATTTGCCCTGGCAGAAACGGCTCGGGAATACATTCGCAATAACCCCGATTATACGCTGTACAGTTTTGATGATTCAGTATCGGTTTGTTTCAATTATAAGGGTATCCCTGCCAAAGATATTTGTACGCGACTCTACGAAGAATCTGAATTGATGGTGGGCTATGGTTCCTTTCGCGAAGATGAATTTATACGTTTCGTAACGATTAACGCACAAAATGATCACGAAGATATTTTACAGTTTTTCAAAACGATGGAACAGTTTGTTGAAGACCATAATTTGGAAGAACGAACAGTTTCATCATAAAATGAAGTAGTTTATGATCACAAAGATTATTGCACTTGCGCTTTATGTTGGAATTTTATTCCTCATTGGGATTGTCGCTTCACGGCGCATAAAGGGCATGAGCGATTTCTATGTCGGTGGAAAAAATATTGGCTTTTGGGCCGTAGCATTTTCTGCCCGTGCTACAGGCGAATCGGGTTGGTTATTGTTGACTGTTACTGGAATGGGAGCGATGGTTGGTGTTTCTGCCTACTGGGTCGTCATTGGTGAGGTCATTGGTGTTGCTATTTCCTGGCTGGTTATGGCCAAACGTTTTAAAAGGAGGACAGACGAATATAATTCAATTACAGTTCCAGACTATTTAGTGAGTCACTTTAAAGCAAAAACGCATTGGCTCAGGGGAATAGCAGCGACAGTTTTATCTGTTTTTGTCGTGATTTTTGTGAGTTCACAAATTGATGCGACTGGAACCGCCTTTAAATCTATGTTGGGTACAGGCTATTTTACTGGTGCCCTGATTGGTTTTTTTATCGTGCTGGCTTATATCTTTATCGGCGGATTTGTCGCCGTTGTATGGTCTGATCTTTTTCAGGGAGTACTTATGTTTCTCGGGCTTGTTATATTACCCATAGTAGCTTGGTTTAGCATGGACTTTGAAGGCAGCGTAACGGAAAACCTTGCTCAAATAGATCCTGACTTGTCCAATATATGGGGGGGAGACGATACGCTAATGAACACTTTTACAATTATTGGTTTCGCTATGATTGGTCTTGGCTTTTTAGGTTCACCCCAGGTATATGTTCGATTTATGTCTGTTAAAAATGAAGCAGAAATAAACAAGGGTTCCTGGGTAGCCATATTGTTCACATTAATCACGGATGCAGCGGCTGTTTCAATTGGTGTTTTAGCCCGAATATTCTTCACAGAGAGTGGGCAGGATGCCGAGGCTATTCTTGGAAACGGAGGAGAAAATGTACTCAACATGATGACTGCAGAGTTTCTACCTTTGACGATTATGGCGATATACGTTGCTATTGTATTATCAGCCATCATGTCTACTATTGATTCTTTATTGGTGATCGCATCAAGTGCTATTACCCGTGATTTTTATCAAAAGATATTTAAGCCAAATGTTGATCGGAAGAAGCTCGTTAAAATTTCCAGAAATGTTACGTTGATAATGGCTTTTATTGCTTTAGCCATAGCGATGATTATGGAGTTAGTGTCTCCGGAGCGCGAGTTGTTCTGGGTCATCATTTTTGGTTGGTCGGGTATTGCGGCCACCTTCTGCCCTGTCATTATTCTCTCGCTTTTTTGGAAAGGCTATTCGGAGCAGGGCGCTATCGCGTCAATGATTACAGGTTTTCTGTGTGTTCCGCTCTTCAAATTTGTTTTTCAGGAAATAGATGGAATAGGTATCTATTTTGAAAAATTAGACGTCTTATTTCCCTCTTTTCTGGTGTCAATGATCGTCGGTTTTATTGTTTCGAAGCTGTTTCCACCGAAGAAAAAATTAATTAATAATCAGGTTTTAGATAAATAATATGAAAACATTAGCAACAGTTCTATTGGTCTTTTTGAGTTCACTTGTTTGGTCACAGTCAGGTACGATGATTAGTAATAGCTATCAGTACGATGGTGAAACGCGCGAGTATAAATTATATGTTCCAGCTTCTTATGACGGGACAACAGCTGTTCCGCTTGTTTTTAACTTACATGGATATACCTCCAACATGGATCAACAAATCGCTTATGGAGATTTTCGTGCAATTGCTGATACAGCTAATTTCCTGGTTATTCACCCTAATGGCACATTGGATACGGGCGGAAATCGTTTTTGGAATGCTTTTGGAGCATCAGGTGTAGATGATATTGGATTTCTATCTTCTTTGATCGATACGATAAATAGTGACTATAACGTTGATTTTAATCGTGTTTACAGTACTGGAATGAGTAATGGTGGTTATATGAGTTACGAGCTGGCCTGTCAATTGGGTAATCGAATTGCAGCAGTTGCCTCTGTGACTGGTGCGATGACTAGCAATCGTATGACAGCTTGCAATGCGCCAAAACCAACACCGGTAATGCAGATTCACGGAACAGAAGATGCAACGGTTCCTTACAATGGCGGCACTAACAATGCTTCCATACCTGATATCATCGATTTTTGGGTGCAACAAACCAATTGTAATCCCACGCCAATGATTGATCAAGTTCCCGACACTGACCCGAATGACGGATGTACTGCAGAACACCATGTTTATACGGGCGGCGATCAGGGTGCAACTGTGGAGCTTTTTAAAATTGAAAATGGGGAACATACCTGGCCAGGGGCTCCTGTAAATATTGGTGTTACTAATCACGATATCAACGCAAGCGTTGAAATTTGGCGTTTTTTTAGTCAATATTCGAAGGATCAATTAGTTGGACTAAACACTGAAAAGAATACATCAAAAGAGCTGATCATTTATCCCAATCCTGGTCATGGTTTGTTTGAACTGACAACTGATGCAGAGGTAATGCGTTATACTGTTCGCGACATGAGTGGTCGCTTGATTCGATCAGGTAAAGACTCACCCAAAAGAATAGATTTGAGAGAAGCTGGTGCTGGTGTTTATGTGGTCAAGTTCATCACTAAAAATGATCACATTACGAAGCGATTACTCGTAGAATAAGTCCTTATTGACAGTGCGGGCAAATTCCTTTGGCCTGAACTTCTACCTCTTCAACCTTAAATCCTTTCAACGATACATTGGGTAGTTCGTCAACTTCAACGCAGTATACTTCCTCACATTGACGACATTGAAAATGGACGTGGTTGTGTTCGTGAAGGCCGTCATCATGATTGCATACCGGATCACATAAAGCCATTCTCTTCACTTCACCGGGCATAGCAATTTCGTGGATCACACCATTTTTAATAAAAGCCTTAATCGTTCTGTACAATGTAATGCGATCAAATTTACCCAACGCTTCTTCTATGTCCTGAGCTGAAATGGCGTGCTCATTATTTAAAAAAACTTCAAGCACCTTCTTTCTAAAAGGTGTTGCGCGCAATCGCTTTTCTTTTAAAATTTCAGTACTCATAGTTGCAATATTGTTGCATTTAGTTATCTTTGTGCTGTATGTTTAATATGCGTAAAGATGCCAACAAAAATAAGTATAATTTTACTGTTCTTAGCTCTTACTAACCTCGTATCAGGTCAGAATTTTACAGGGAGAGTTGTCGATTCAGTAACACAGGCGCCAATCCCTTTTTCCAAGTTGTCTGTAATCGGGTTTGATTTGCATACGGCAACCGACATGGATGGACGATTCGTATTTAAGGGGCTGCCATCAGTGTCTATTCAACTAAAGATTTCTGCACGTGATTATGAAACACGACTCATTCGCATCAATCCGTCCAAACAACAAGAGCTGACCATCGCTTTGGAAAAAGGCCATACAGTTTTTGAAGAAGTTACTGTGACGGCATCAGAAGGTCGTTTACAGCGTGAACAGATCACAGCTGTAGAATACCGATCGAGTAAGGAGCTTTTTGCGACAGGCGCAACAACACTTGGTGATGCAATTGTAAACATACCAGGTGTGCAACAAAGTACGATAGGTGCAGGTATTTCCCGTCCTGTAATAAGAGGACTATCTGGAGCGCGCGTTGTTACCTACTGGAATGGATTGCGCATTGAAAACCAGCAATGGGGACAGGATCATGGCATGGCGACTTCTGAGCTTGGTTTGGGAGGAGTTGAAGTCGTAAAAGGACCTGCTTCGCTTCTTTATGGTGCCGATGCATTAGGAGGTGTGATACATTACCGCGATAAGGCGTTTGTAGCTCCAGGTACAAGCCGATTTTATGCCAGTAGTCGCTTCGAGTCAAACTCTATGGGGACTATTAATGAAGCAGGTTTTCAAACGAATAACGGGAAATGGAAATTCAATGTGTTTGCGAACTTTATCAATCATAAGGATTTTCAACTTCCTGCAGGTAATTATATGGAAAACAGTCGTTTTTGGGCGAGCAATTTAAAAGCATCAATTGGCTACAGGAAGAACAACTATATTTTTAAACTGAACTACCACGGTAGCTATAGTCGTGTCGGAATACCCGGACACACCCACGACAAGAATCCTACAGAGGAAGAGCTTACTTCGACACTATCAGGTAGAAGGGCCGCGATACCAGCCGCACAATTTCTTGCCAATAATTTTTTAACGATGGATCATAAGCTGCTTTTTGATCGCAGTGATTTATTGATCCAAATCGGTAATACGACGAACTCATTACGTGAATTTGATCATAATTTTGAAATGCCATTTACCAATTTAGTATTGAATAACACAACGTATAATATCCGCTACAACTATTTTATAACTGAGCATTTTAATGTTAAAACGGGTCTTCAGGGAATGGCAAAAATCAACCGTAACCTGGAACCTACTGAAAGCTTCTTAATTCCAGATGCACAAAGTTTTGACAATGGCGTTTATGCTGTATTGAATTATGATTTGAAAAAATGGCGGTTCCAGGCGGGAGGGCGTTATGACATGCGCCAGTTAACGAGTATTGCACCCGATCAGGATAGTGCAGTAATCAGCAATATTAGTAAAACCCCGGTCGACCAGCGTTATGAAACGGTCAACTACTCGGCTGGTTTTACCCGAAATGGTGATTACACCACATGGCGATTCAATGCATCCAGTGGTTTTCGAGCACCTAATCTTGCCGAATTGACGGCCTCTGGTGTGCATCACGGCTCTTTTCGGTACGAACAAGGCGACCAAAACTTAGTGCCTGAGCAAGCGCTACAATTTGATATGGCTTTTGAATTGCATTTTGATCACTTTGAGTTTATTGTTAATCCCTATTTTAACATGGTGGATAATTTTATATACTTAAAGTCGACAGATTCGGTGGTGTCCAACCAAGTCGGAGAGTTCAAGTATTTTGAGTTTGATCAGGTAGATCAGGCGTACCTTTACGGTGGAGAGGTAGGCTTTCATTATCATCCTCATCAGTTACATCGACTTCATCTGGAGTCGAGTTACAGTTTAACAATTGGAGAACGAAGCAATGGTGCTCCGATTAATTTGATGCCTCAGCCCAATATCAATTCACGCATTCGATTTGATATCGAAAATGATCATAAATTAAGTGTTGATCATATCATATTGGAACACCAACATTTCATGAAACAAGACAGGGTTGGAGCTTTTGAAGCTACAACTGGTGCCTATAATCTGATCAATCTTTCCGCTCAGCTCCACTACGGTAAAAAAGAGCGCTGGAAGTTTAATATCGGTGCAAGAAATTTACTCAACGAAAGGTACATTGCACATCTCTCACCCCTTAAAAACCTTGGAGAAGGGATTCCTCAACCTGGAATTAACGTTTTCTTAAAGGCAAGTTATAGTTTAAAGATGAAAAAGAATAAAAAATAGATGCATCATTGTTGCATTAATTGTTTTAATTTTTATATTTGTGTGAATTAAAAAAGCTTAGATATGAAGAAAGGAGTTTTTATTGTTGGTCTTGTAGCTTTGACAGCAGGCTCACTTGTTAGTTGTAAAAAAGATTACGAATGTCATTGCCATTTGGATGATATGAACGGGAATCATACAGATCAGGAAAAGATGATAGAAAAGGCCACGGAAGAAGAAGCTGAAGAAGCTTGTCATGAATTTGAACATGGATTTGAAGAATCAGGTAATTATAAAGAGATTGATTGCTCACTGAAATAGTTCGGCACATTAAATGACGGTTCTCATAGTAAAAAAGGAGAGTGCTTTTTAAGAGCACTCTCTTTTAGTTTGCATCATTTTATTTTAATTTCCACTCTACGATTCGCTTTTATTTCCGTTTCTGTGGACGGTTCTGGATAAATCATTTCGGAGTTTCCTTTTCCTTTAACAGAAATGCGATCTTCTTGAATACCGTTTTGTACTAAATAGGATTTTACACGTTTTGCTCTTTTCTTAGAAAAATATTGAGCACGCCATGTATTTCTTCCTTCTTTAAATACATGACCGATCAATTCTATTTTAATGTCGCGATTCATGGCCAAAAAATCGCGCAATTTTCGGATTGCAGGTTTAGCTGATTCTACGAGTTCATGACTTTCCGATTTAAATTGGATACCGTCGATTTGAATTTGGTCTTTGCGTTTGAAGGTGTTCATTCCGATAGTGATTGTATCCGACTCAATTGTTCTGCAATCGATCATTGTATCTTTAAACATATAGCCTTCTGCGTTGACCTGCATGCGGAATGACAAGTATTTATTGTCTGGAAAAATGAGTACATTGGCATTGTATAGCGCATTAAAAGATTTACTACCCTCAATCATGATAGCAGCATCGATTGGCAACTGAGTGGTACTGTCAACGATGCGCACAGTAATAGCTTTATTACCATCCTGCTCACGGAGATCAACTTTCTTTTCCAGTTGGGGGTGTCCTGATTGCTGATCTTTAGGCTGAAAGCTAGAGCTCAAAGAAAAATCAGCTTTCGTGTCTTTACTCGTATTGATATATAGATAATAACGATACTTTGGAGATACAGTTACTTCAATGGAACTGACATTTTCGGTCGTTTTTTTTACCGAATAAATGAGATCAGCACGCTGTTCATGAATGGCTTTACAAGCGTCTATTTTTTGCGTTTGAAATAAAGCAATTTCCGTTGGATGTGGCAGTGAGGTTAGTTTCAACGATAGTTGACCATTTGTTGGAGGATGAGTTGTGATCCAAAAGGTGTTATAGGACGATAAACGCAAGCGATCATGATACAGTTTGGTATCGTTCTCAAATCCAGCTTTACCCGTAAATTCTGCTTCCATCGAAGTGTTGAGCTGATGCTGAACAGCACCCGAACAATCTCCTAAATTTTCTGATGTTCGATCCTCTTGTCCCCGACTGTTGAAGGACCATATGGCGATAATAATAAAAACAAGATATTGAAAACGCATGATTAAGGCGATACAATTTTAACTTCCACACGACGATTAGCTTGCTCTTGCCAAGAAAATTTCGGCTCGGGATAAATCATCTGCTCATTCCCATAACCTTCAGCATCCATGCGTTTTTTGTCTATACCATGTTCTTCCAGGAAAGTCATGACTTTTTTTGCACGTGCCAAAGACAGACGTCTTCCAGCAAATGAATTTTTACCTACGGCGTGGACGTGACCTTGAATTTCAATATGGATATCAGAGTTGACTGTCATAAATTCTTTCAGTCGCTGCAATTTCTGTTCGGCTCCAGAGGCAAAATCACTTGTTCCCATGTTAAACTGAATACCTTCCAATTCTATTTTTTCACCTGGTGATGCGGGTTCCAGCCAAAGCTCAATTTCTTTACTATGGTCTCCTTCTAACGATTGCTCTTCGTCGCGAAAGAAATAGCCCGGAGCGTCGATTCGTAAGCTTATGTTTGTCCTTCTACCCAGCGAGAAAAGAAAGTCAGTCCCCCTGTAAAGTCCATCTTTTTTGCGCGAACCTTTAATGATCATCTGACCTTTAACCGGGAGGCCTGTAGCACGGTCCCGTAAACGCACATCAAGATCAGGTAAATCTTTATTGGTGCGATAATCTTTTAGCTCTATTTTGTTTTCGATTTCTTGCTGACTTACATGCTTAGATTCATACCTCACTTTGAGGTGTAAAGGGAGTCTTTCTTCTACAGAGCTATTGAAGAAAACATAAATTTCTTGTCCCTGCAATAAAGGAATTCCGTACAGAAAGTTGTTATTTGGAGATTTATTAAAGCCAAAAGTATCCCGTTCTTCTACTGACAGTTTCCTTTCGATCTCTGCAGCACCGCGATGAATATCATTACAAATATCGTCTGCGTTTGAAGTGAATACTACCACATTCATTGCACCTTTTGGACAGAAGGCATCAAACATTAGTAAGCCGTCGTGCGGGGCCCTGAAGGATACCCAAAAACTATTTTTTACGTTGAAATCGGATAAACTCGGGAGCCCCGAAAGATCATCTTCATCACCAGTGCGCCCTGTGAGGTTAAATGTAAAATCTCCAGGGTGATCGATTATCGCAGCACCATAACAGTCGTTCACCTTGTAAGACTTCGGATCTTTCTGACCCCAGACTCCAATTGAAAACAATAGTAATATGGTCGTAATTCGTATTAGCACAATTTTATTCAGTAGTGAGCAATTTTCGTACCGTCATTGTTTACCTTTGTGAATATGAATGAAGGAAGAATACCAACACTGTATGAAAAGCTGGGTGATGAGCAATTGAAATTACTCGTCGATGCTTTCTATCAGCGGGTTTATAAACATCCCATCCTCATACCACTCTTTAACAATGACATAAACGAGGTGAAAGATAAACAATTTTGTTTTCTTAGTCAATTTTTAGGCGGACCACCACGGTACAATGAAAAATATGGGCCTCCAAGAATGCGTATGAGACACATGCCTCACAAGATTGATCATGAAGCAAAGGAGGCCTGGTTGGCGTGTATGAAAGAAGCTATTGGAACATTGAATCTTGATGATCGTTTAGCCAAATCTCTATATGATTGCTTTCCAAAGCTTGCCAATCATATGGTGAATAGTTAATGTTTTATAACCTTCACCATTTCTTGAAAATCAGCAGTTTTTACCAGTAAGTAATAAACTCCTTTTTCTTTTGGTAGTGATACCTTGAATTCAGTTATAGTGGATTCAGCATAATTTTTTATGAGTAATTGCTTTCCTGTGGCGTCGAACAATCTTGAAGTCACCTCGTTTTGCGGGGAGTCAAACTGTAATGTGATATGATCGCGTGTTGGATTTGGATAATACGAGAATTGCAAATGATGATCGAACTCAGCTAAACCTACATCACTCAAATCGATTGTAGCAAAGGCAGTATCCGTACCGCACCAATTATAAACAACTAAGTAACTATCATAGGTGCCATTTGCACTATAGATATGTGTAGGGTTTGTCGCCATACTTGAATTCCCATCATCAAAGTGCCAATAATAATCGTCGCCATTTTCACTTAAATTATCAAAGTCAACAGTAAAATCATTGGTTGTGAAATCGTAATCTGCTATTGGCAGAGGCATTACCGTTATGGAAACAGTATCGGATTGAGTATTACATGCTGCTAACTGGTTGTGTTCCAGGTATACCCAATAATCACCTGCTGTATTTACCTGAATACTCTGTGTGGTTTCATTGTTTGACCAGAGATATACAGCATTTTGATCTGCAACCAGCTCTACAGTTTCTCCATCGCATATGCTATCATTATTTATCACATTGATTGAAGATGAAGGACTCTCAAAAACCTCAATAGAATCAGAAAGTACAACTGTACTATCAACTAGGTTCATAGAGTCAATTACAGTTAGACTTACACCATAAATTCCGGGATTATCATAGGTGTGTACAGGTAATGTATCTTGACTTGTTGTTCCATCTCCAAAATCCCAAATATAAGCATCGCCGTCCATGCTTGTATTACTAAAACTCACGGTAGCACTGTCACAAAATGCAGAAGAATCTGCCGCGAAAATCGGTATTGGAAGCGGTGTTTTTTCAACCGTATCTGTTGTCACTCCGCTCCAACGTTCTAGTTCATCCTTAAATTGAAAATGTATAGCGTATGTTCCTTTTGGGATCATGGTAAAGTCCAAATTATCCAAAAGCACAAAGTCTGTAACTGGATTATTGATCTCTACGTGAGTTGTATCTGTAAAATCATTATCCAGCCAATACCTGTAGGCTGTAATTTTACCATCATTTACTGGTGAAACAGGTGACTGATAAAAATGTGTCGAGCTAACACTACTCCATGCCCCTGCGTTATCTTTGAATTGGAAGTTAATCGTATGCAGACCATTGCTGAGACCAGTAGCACTAATTAAATCATTCAGGAAAATATAAGGAGCATTAGTAAGAGTTGAAGTAGTTACATTTTGATAGTCATCATCAAACCACCAGGCATAAGATACAATGTCTTTCTGCGAATTGGCCGATTCACTCACCTTAAAAAGTTGCTGAGTCATCACACTACTCCAAATACCGCCATTATCCTGAAAACGAATGTTCAAGGTATGTAAACCATTAGTGGTTTGCGATAGATCAAGAGCCGAGGTGATATCGATATACTGTTGGTTTGAAGTAGTAACTTCAGCTGCATTGCTATAATTCGAATCGATCCAATACTCGTATTTTGCTATTGCATTGTTTTGATTCGTGGAACCAGGCGTTTTATAAAAATGTCGGGAAGTTACCCCACTTACCAGCCCTGAATTATCTGTAAATCGAATATGAAACGTATGAAAGCCGTTGGTCAAGTTGGTTGTTGGCAAAAGCGCTGTTAAAACGATGTCTTCCTGTTGCGTAACAGACACTGTTTGACCATTTACAAAATCTTCATCAAACCAGTATGTATAGGCGCTTATCTGTTTGTTTGAGCTTGTTTGAATTGTTGTTTTGAAGAAAAAAGTACTCAATACACTACTGAACAAATCGTTTTGGTCAAAAGCTCTAATATTCATCACATTGATTCCTTCGGATAAACTTGAAGGGACATTGTCTGAAATTATTGCATCAGCAGAACTCAATGGTTGAGTTATTCGAGCACTATAGTCCTCATTGAACCAATACTCATATCCCGTTAGGTTATTCTGACTGATAGAACCCAATGAAAGACCCAATAAAACAAAAAGAATGAAACTTTTAAAGATCATTTCTTAGTTGTTTTGTGCTCCAACATGAATCTCTATGGACAACTCACCATTATTGTCCGTCTGTGGTGCAATATTTTTAAAACGAATATGAGGATTGAAGGGTACCGCACCAGCTTTGTATGGGTAAACCCCTCCGTAAATCCCTACTTGCGAACCATCGGTTCCTAAATATGTAGCAGGGTCTTGTAAATTATAGTCGTGAGCATAATCAAACGTATTTCCCGTTTGATTTACGAATATAGTAGGCTGGGGCACATCTAAATAGTTGTTACTTGCAATTGGTGAAGAACCAAGATAAGGGGTGTTACCCACAAATAAATTATTGTATACGATATTTCCTGTTCCGTTGATAACATAATTACTTGAACTCAGGAAAATATTATTTGAATACGTTGTGTTTTCAGAGTTGGAGGTAACGTAGGAAGAAGTTGTACCTGTTCTAAAGAATATTGAATTTTTTACGATATTTGAATATGAACGAATTATATGATTTTGGAAAAAGCAGTTGTTGAAAGATGAGTTTGTCAGGTTATCGCCATAGACATTTGAGAGGAAAATGGTTTCAACAATACCAAAATTTGTACAAGGTGTAGTTAAATTACCCTGAACTTGGAAGTTTCCATTGATCTTACAACGCTTAACAATGAGGTTGTTTACCGAGGCTTGGTTTTCTACTCTAAAGTCGGATCCAAATTCCATTCCTTCAAAGTGACAGTTGTCCGCATTTTCTCCAATATTCACAACTGCAGAGATAAGGGTTGGAAATGTTGCCGTTGTAGAATCGGGGTGATAGCCTGCGCCAATTATCGTTAATTGTTTGTCAATTAGCGTTGGAGGGGTAAAGGCACCACCTGGTAAATAGATTGTGTCTCCATCTACGGCATCCATATAGGCATCGACGAATGGGTTTGTTGAAGAGTACATCATGGCTCCAGATGTACTATGAAGTGCAACAACACGCTGCGCAAAATAAGAAATAGGCACTAGTAAAAAAAGTAGCGTGAGTAGTGTGAATCGTTTCATATTATTTTTAAGTGTAAATTTAGTTTGGTTTCATAGAGTTATATATGACATCTGTCAGTTTCTTGCCTTAACAATATCATTAGTTGATTACTTCTTTACCTTTTAGCATAGAATCAATCGATTTTTACTTGATTCTCATTACTTTTGCAACTTCAATCAAAGTTAGTTATGGGCAAAGCGATTA